>JAEOTF010000440.1 GCA_016840025.1 Candidatus Hodarchaeota archaeon | reverse complement strand
TATCAAACCACCAGACCATGGCATTCCTTCCAATGACTGAATCTTCGCTTTTCTTAGGTTTTGTTATTTTTATAGGAATCGTTGTGCCTATAATTCGCCAAAAACGGAAAAAGAAATGAATAACCCCACTCCTCTCTTTTTTTCTTTCATTTTTGTACTTTAGGTTAGAAACTGTCTATCATAATTTCGGATAAGCTCTACCGCCTCATTGTGGCTAAAAAATTCTGATCTTTCAAGAGTTTTTGCTCCCTTTTTCAGTTTTTCAACAGCTTCAATATCACGGAGTAGATTATTTGCTTCCAATATTTCAGAGATTTGCTTACGTGTGTTTTTACTCAGTTTTTTTTGAATAGTAGAAAGAACATCATCTATCGAATTCAGGTGTTTGAATTTTTGTCTGCCTTTTTCTTCCATGATTAATGGACCAATAAATGCTATTTTTTTATTTGCAAACTCTGCACCATAAACCGATAGGTAAATGATGGATGATTGCCCTTCCTTATATTCTGTATGTTGAATTGGAGCCAGCCTTGAGCTTTCTATAGAAATATTCACATCCACATTTGTTTTCCATTCTTGATAATCCACAAACAGTTTGTTCTTTATTTCCTCAAGAATCTCGAGATTCACTTTTAATTCATCTAAAACAGTTCTTTTTTCCGTTAATTCGTTTTCACGTTCTTTTTCAAGGTTTCTTTTGGTGGATTTGAAATCATTTTCAATATGATCTTTTTCTCTTTGAATATCTCGCTGAAATTCCTCTTTTTCACGATTATAAAGAGTCAGTCTGTTTGTGAAGGAAGTTATGAAATCATCTAGATCCTTTACATCCCTTCTAGCTTCTTGACACCGAATGGCTGCACGTTCCGAGTTTTTTTGGATTGTTGCGTTGATGATTTCTTCGGTTATCTTTTTTATGCGTTCAACCTGTGAAGAAAATTCTTTTGGAGGGTCTGGGAATCTCTGGGGAATACCGCGCCTGAAACGCTCATCCTGTTCCTGTATTTGTTTTTCTTTCCTATTTTCGTTTTCTTCAATTTTCTTTTCATAGAATTCTTCTATTCGGGCAGCCTCTCGTTCGTATCGTTGTTCAAGTTGTTTTTGGTGAGATTGAGCGATTTTTAACCACTTATTGACAATTTCTTGAACTTTAACTTTTTGATTATCAATACTATGCAGCATATGTTTGGAAGGAAACCATTCTAAACCTCCTTCTTTAGCTTCCAACGGTTCTACAGTTATTTCAGGAGAAATTGCTTTTTCTAACCCTCTACCTAGTCCTGGATGTCTTTCCTTGAATAATATTCTAATATCATCCAAGAACTGAGGGGATGGTAAATTATCAATTCTTACTTTCTGCATCTTTCCTCTAGAATTGTTGCTAACTTGTCTAGAAAAATATTGGAGTCGTTGAATAAATTCATTTAAGCCTTCAGCTTCAAGTTCTCTTTTGGGGTCGAGAAATGAGTAAATCGGCAAATTAAGCTTAGAAGATAAACCTTCAAAAGCAGCAAGTGCTATTCCTTGAGAGTCGTCAATTGGTACTAACCAGAAAGGAATGAAAATTTTACTTATAGCTTTTATCTGCTTTCTCTTGGGCTTTTCTGCATAAATCTGCTTGAAGGCTAATGTTAGCTCAATTTCAGGGATATTTCGATGTTGCGTTGAATCTTCCTGCTCAAAGAGGAGAAAGGGTGTCACAACAATTTGATCCATGGTAAATACAGACTCCTTGAATACATGCAAGGAAGATTTTTTGGTACCTTGTTTGTTATTAGACTGATCTATTATTTAGTAGGTTAAAAAATTAAAGTAAACTGTACGTTTGACGTTCTCCCAAAACTAAAGCAATGGGCTTTTCAGCTCTATTCTTTAATAGAGAATACCGTATGGGATGCGCCGCTGCCTCTTTTATAATTTCCGTAGGAAAATTTTTTTAACAATTTGTAAATCAAAGTTATCGGCCTGCTTATTCCTGATTATGGGTAGTCCGAATAAGGTGGGATGCTAGATTCAAAAAGAGTTCTTCCACGCCCTCTCCTGTTACTGATGATGTTCGAAAATACTGAGAAATATTGTGCTTTTCTTGGAAATCCTTGATTTGATCATGTCCAATCTCTGAAATGAGGTCGTGTTTGGTTGATATAAGGACTTTGATCCCTTCTTCATTCTTTAAGATTTTGACATATTCGTTCAGTTCGTCAAATGCATCGGGATGGGTTGAATCGACAGCATAGATGATAGCGTGACTGCCTTGACTGTACACGGGTAAAAGAACTCTAAAACGCTCCTCTCCTCCGAAATCCCAAAGCTGGAGTCTGACATTATAGGTTTTATTATCAATTTCTAATGTATAAGATCGAAGTTGGAGATCAAGTCCCATTGTTGCTTTTAATTCAGGAATAAATTTCTTTGTGCAAAATCTCCGGATTAATGTTGTCTTACCGACTGAAGAAGGTCCGCATATGACTAGTTTGAATGTGTAGGTCGGATCTCTCGTCATACTCGTTTCTATGTTCTTCCATGCTGGCTCACTAAAGATTTCTCGAAGAAATGGGCGAATATCCGATGCTCTTTCCCAACTCTCAAAAAATTCAGTGATTTTAAGCTGTGTTAAGGTTTCACCGCGGTAAAGAACGCATTTCTCAAGGGATGAGGAAGCAGATGGAAATTCAAAAACAAGAGATTTGTCAATAATGATTAGACAAGGTAAAGGGAAAGGGGCTATGCGAGTTTGAACTTTTGGTGAAATTGTTAGAAAATCGACTACATTTTTCTCATCAAGGGAGGAAAGGATGAAAGGAAAGAAGTCTTCAACTAAACAGCGTACTTCTGCGCCGCGTTTTCCCATTTCTGTGAGTATTCTAAGAGTTCGATTCGCAAGATCTGTAAACAACTCGACATTATGAGTAACGTGAATAAAGAGAGTGGTTAATGCGCGATTTGCCTCCGTTAGATGGGCCCTAATCCTTTCTTCAATCATTTTCTGCCCTCTTAGGAGGACAATATCCATCTCTTCGGGGCCAACTTGATCTTTTCCTCTCCACAAATACATACGCAGCTTTTCAAGGCTTTTTTGTAACCTTTCTTTATGTTTAAGCCATTTAGTCTTTCGGGATGAAATTTCTGTTTCGATAACCGAATCAATGGGGTTAGGGATATAATGTAAGGCCTTGCCAACTCGTCGGCGTTTAACTATCCCACTTTCTGCCATTTCATCGGTTCGCTTACGAATAATCTCATATGAATGACCACTATGTTCTTTCAACACTCTTCGTGTTTCATGCCCGTTTAGTAAAAGAAGGTAAAGATCAATTTGTATTTCGTCTAAACCAAGCAGTGTCATTTTCTCTCTTGCCGGGGTTTCGGAATCCGCAAGTGTTTGACAAATGCTTTCAGATTCTTGTTCAAAAAGACTTATACGACGTTCTAAGATATCTAAGGCAGTAGTATATCGTCGAGGACGTTCTGGAATTTCTTCAACAAATCCTCTTCTGGCGAGTCTTTTTAATAATTCAAATACATAGTGTCTTATGAGGTCTGTATGCTCGGATACTTCATTTCCACTCATTGGGCGTGAGTTTCGGAGCAGAATCCATAAAATTTGAGCTTCTGAAGAAGATAAGCCAAACTCGATTAGTTCATCTATAAGCGCTAATTTCAACCCCTCAGACTATTTTCGTTGTTGGGTGATATGATACTTCTGTTTTGCTTAAATATTATTTAAACTTTCGACTTAAATAAAAGTCATAATAAAAATGTCTACTAGTTTTGCACTTGTACCATAATAATCATTTATCCAAGTAGTAACCATCTCTATCTGGAGTTAATTAAATGCCAGATATCCCTAAAAAAAGACAAAATTTAAACCCGCTTAATTCATTCAGCCAACAAGTTCGAAAAGGGGTTCAAAAAGGTAGAAAAATAGGTTCAAGTACAATTCAAAAGCTACCTGTGGCAGGAAAATGGAGAGTTAAGGAAGGAGAATCCCAAAAAAGGGAAATTACTCAAAAAAGCGCTGACAGAGTTCAAATAAAAACCCAAAACTGGATTAAAGTAATCTTATCATCAGAAATGCGGTATCATCTCCCTATTTTTGCATTAATTGTCCTAGGATTTGGTATTCTAGCATATGCGGATAAGCCCGACCTAATTCTATTTCTTTCTTTTGGATTTACCTGTGGATATACTATTATTGGAATTCTTGCGTTATCAAATAGATTATTCCAAGATTATCTTTCTGGGTTTAATGGCGCGGTAATTGGGGTAGGTTTAACCATAGTTGCAACCGTAGTCGCCTATATGCGAATTGATATTGATGGATTATGGTTCTTCTCGATAGGGCTGTTTTTACTTTGGACTTTACTACAAGCCCACTTCTTTGCAGTATTAACTCTTGGGATTTCAAGCAAAGTAGTAAAATATGTATCTAAGCAGAATTTCCTTATGGTTCTTCTTTCCCTACTGTTTAGCCTCATGCCTTTTCTCATCATAAGTTTTTTAGTATTTGTGGGGATAGAAAAGGCTTCAGAGGAGAACGAAGCACAATGGATTATTTTTCTTGCCATAGGTCTCTTAAGTGGTATAATCTTTGTTATTCGGAATTTATGGATTCTTGGCAAATCTAAAGAATCAAAACAATTGTGGTTCCGTGTGTTTTTTTTCTACGGAATATTCCTATCGTATTTGTTCTATCGTGGTTTCTCCCTAATTTCTAATTATCAGGAAATACCTCCATTTCCAGAGGGTAGATGGCTTGATCTCATAATTATGTTCTTAACGAGTATTGTTGCAGCAAAGGCATTCAGTGAAAAATCTGTTCAAATCACAGCGGGTTCATTTGACCTTCCTCCTACTTCAGCTGCATTTTTTGGCTTTGCTCTCACTTCCACCTATGCTGCAGGTCAATTCTGGCTTTTTACAGAATGGAAGGGCGATATTACTCAAATTTCCATTCTAACTAACGCTTTATTTTTAATATCTGGGTTAATAGTCTTCATTTTTTTGTTTAGAAGGTTTTCAGTTCATGAAAGAGAAATCTGGAAGCATCAAGAAAAGAGAATAAAGGCCAGCAAGAAATTGCAGATTCAATCACAAAGTATCCAAAAACGAATGAAAAAATGGAAATTGAAAGGTCTAGAAAAGGATAATAATGTAAAAGAAGAGAAAAAATAAAACAGAAATATAGAAAATGAAATCAAAAGCTGAATTACGCCCAGAACTAGTAAATGAGCTTAAATGGCAGCTCATTACATTACTAAATTTTTCTGATAGCGTAGTAAAGTTAGAATTTCCAGATGGAGAGACTATAGCGGTTAATAGAGATTCTAATGGATTACCAATCAGAATTGATCCGAGTTTTTTCTTTAACGTTGGAATATGTCATCGTAGTGATTTCGTCTCTGAGTGTAGTAATTGCTGCACTAATCTTGTTGGCCTTATACTTGACAAGAGATTTGAAAAAGGCAAATATAACGTAAGAGTTTTTCCTATAATTCTTGAAACAACTCTAATTCCAATTTCAATGATTGAATTTGGTTGTCATGGAGCTTGTTCACTTCTTAATCAAGATGGCACATGTATACTTGTATCAACACCATATTATAGAGTAGAACTCCCTTTGATTTGTGCAATTACGCCTGACTGGCTTATTCGAAGGCGTAAGAAAGCGAGAATACTAGGTCGTCAGCTATGCAAAGAAATGACTAGAGTCAAATATAACGAAACTATGCAAGAACAAGACTGCCACATTTTATCTCGACTCCAGCAATTCCTTGAGGATTTAGGCTTAGAAGCGCAAGAACTTCAAAAAATTAGAGAAATTATTTCAAACAGGAAAAGGTGACAAATAATAAATGTGCATGTGCATGTAGCGGCAGCAGGAATCGTTACGATTCTATTAGAAATGTATAATCCTTTGACCTATCTTGAATTAATCTGTATAATAATTGGATCTGTTGGTCTTGATCTAGATTATTTCTTCACCGAGAAAAACCATCGAACTATGCCGACACATTTTCCGCTCTTATGGGTTCCTGTGTTTCTCTTAGGAATCTTTAATTTCCCGCTGTTCTGTTTAGGATTTGCAGCCTTAGTCCATCTTCTGTTAGATTGCTTTGATTGGGGCCTCTATCTATTTGGCCCTTTTTCAAAGAAGTTATTCTTTCATTTGATAAAAATTCCATATGAAAATGAACTATCTTTTGCACAATACGTAAAAAGAATGTATAAAAACCCTATCTCTCTTTTTGTAGAGATTTTGGTAAGTAGTATCTTCTTTATTCTTGTTATTTTTAATATATGCTTATTAATAGGCTTTTTTGTGATCTATTTCATAGTAGCAGGCACAACTTTTCTCTATGTCTTCTGGCTGAATGATTTTCTTACTAATTTGGAGAAATTTTCTTTTTCTACTAAAAAAACCTAAGATGAATTGAAAACAGCCTACATTTATTATGAACAAAGACACTAAATAAATCAAGATAGATTTTTAACAAAATATCAAAATTTCTTGCTATTTTATAGTAAAACATATTTTCACTAAAATATAAAAATCTTCAATCTCTCCTCTAATGCTTTCTTTGAGATAATTTTTTAACAAATTATGTATTGTAGATATAACATAGAAAATTAATAAATGAAGCCTAGATAAGGTAATGTTGTGATTTATGGTGTTTCCCTCACCACCTACAATCCTTACAAAAGAGCAGCAGCTTGAAGTCCGTCTAGTGCAGAAATATTTCCAATTATGGCGTAAACGCTCAAGACCATACGAGATTGTTCATCCATCCCATATTATTAACGCATACTTCCTCATGCTTAATGTTGGAATGCTGGGTTGGATGTTAGATCAATACAAACCACGCCCAAAAAGGCTCTACCGTCCATTAATTTCATTAAATGTAGTTCCTGAAAATGTGAAGCAAGCTGCAGAAGCTGCCCAAATCCTGGATGATCCTTCTACTGATTCCAGCACAAGGGATGAAACAATTCAATTTGCAGAAAAAAAATTACCTGGTTTTAACTTAGCTCAACAGATGGTTGAAGCAGATGAGGCTATAGGCGTAACACGCACATACAGTGAAGTTTTAGTTCTGACAACTCTTAATGGCATTATGGAAAAGGAGCTCGAAGCGGCTCGTGAATTTTTACGTAAGTATACACCTGTACTCAACATTCTCTTTGGTGAAAAGATTGTTAAGTTAGTAGAGGATTTCTATGCCCAAGATCAGCTCGTCCGTACCCGTCCTAATCTGCTCCAAGCGATCCAATTCAGTAAAAACGCTTCTGATGAACGTTTACAACGTGCAATAAAGGATACTCTGTTACCTGCGGTCATTGATGAAAACATTGCAGAACTCATCGATGTCGCTACAAAAGTACCACGAATCATTAACGGGGAAGAAATTAATTTGACTCTTCGAGAACATAGTAATACTCAAGCTCAGTTAGCAGTTGTAAGGCGAGACAGGCGCAATCAAACGAAATCCCTATTTCGTCGTATAGCATTTCGCAAAAACTAGAGTAATATTTCTATATTCATTATTTCTCATTTTTTTTTGTTATATTAGATGAAGTAGATATTGTCTCTTCATAATGAAATTGCATAATACCGTTTTTGATACTAATAAGG
>JAEOTF010000439.1 GCA_016840025.1 Candidatus Hodarchaeota archaeon | reverse complement strand
GAATCTAACGTTCACCGGATAATTTGGCATAGCCGTGCCTGGGGCTATCCACACCGTCGAGATACAGGTATTATTAACATACGCTACCCAGTTATTAGGATCATGAGGCGGAGGGATGTCCACGATTGTGTAGTCAGGATAGATTCCATCATTTGCGGTATAGAGGGAATAATCATAGGTACAAGTAGTCTCTTTTCCTGTGGAAGCTCCTGGAGGAGCAGCAAGAGTTAGGTATGCATAGTTGTAACTTCGATCAATGTATTCCCAACTATACCCAGTTCCTTTGAGACCCGCGATCATTTCTGCTGTAAAGTGAATCCGATCTCCTACATTTAAGCCATTTTCTTGCCAATCTGTCAGATTTGAGTAAGTTTTCAAGATATCAAAATAAGGTGTAACCGTGAGGGCATTATAAATTGTTCCTATTATTTTTTCAGTTAAAAACGCCGATAATTTGCCCATCCAATTTCCGAATATCGTTCCCAGAGCATAAATCATGCCGAGGATTTGCCCTATTATTGGGAGATAGAGCCCGATGGCGAAAATTACAATCCCTATTGTTGCTGTTATGAGTGCAGAGAGCGTTCCATATGTGGCGCCAACTTCTACGCCTAATTTCCCACCAATTGAGTCCGCTAACGCAATTCCTCCATAAATGGAGAACCCTACATCGATAAGAATCCCCAAAATTGCCAAGCCAATATCGAATCCTTTCCAGAATTTTCCCGCGCTTTCTCCTGCTTTAGATGCCGATTGGCTTGCTCTTACGATTTTAAAAGCCTCTATAACCCCTTTCCCTCCTTTTACAAGATTATAGCAATCTTTGACGGTCTTTATTGTAAAGGCGAGAGTTCTGAGTGATGCCTGCAAGAGACGTCCAGCTTTGGACGACAGAAGAATGCCAAATCCAATAGCACCTGCAAGAATTCGTGGAAGCTCATCTAAAAGAAAATTTCCTCCTGGCGCGAATTCCTTGTGATATTTTCCTTCTCCCGAAATCACCTGTTCGCCACTGTTCCAGATTGCGATAAGACTCATTAGGGCTATGGTATCATTGTCATTCAATCCCCAGGTGTTCATGTTTTTAAAGATATCAATCAGGGAAAGTGCTTCGTAGTTTGAGGTATTGTAGGTATTAGTTTTCATTGCTTTGATTAATGCGACAGGTTCAACCGTCAGATCGACGGAACAGGAGCATCCGAAAATGAATGTCTCAGGATCAATCTCGGACATCTCCACAACTCGGGAATTTTCTTCCGTTGCCAGAATCACGGGGAGATATTGGTTTGCGGGGAGACTATCGAGGACATCAGGGAGAAGTGTGTTACTCATTTGGATCAGGGCTTCATCCCGATGTGCAAACTCCCAAGTTTGATTGGAAATTGTAATGTTATATACTGGTAATAAAGAACTCACGTTATGAAGATGGTTTGTATTGTTTCTCAGAAAAAGAGAGTCTAGCGCCAGATTCGTCGCAAAAGTCATTTCTCTGTCTGAACTATAGAATAATCCTAACATTGCATCCTGAAATTCTTCAATGATAAATCCCGTACAAATGATGGGATCATCATAGGTAATTAAGAGGGTTGACTCACTTGTGGAGTCTCTCGAGACAAGCTGCAAGGCTGTTAGCGGTTCTGATTCGGGGGATTTTGTAATATTCTCTACGAGTGGTTCTTCCAATTCTACATACAAATAGCCCTCAGGGTGGATTTTCACAGGCTCTCTATTGATTGTTTGGAGACTAATCTGGTTTTGTTCTTTCGTTTGCATAATAAATGTTTCATTCTCTCCAATCTTAAAACTTCCCGGAGTTAGCCTTGAATTCTTATCCACAGAGAGGTGTTGACCATTGAGAAGCCTGAATGCAACAATTTGATCACCCAAATGAACCATCGTGAACTCTGTACCGGTCGAATTCGCCGTATCCACTACTACACTCCCATTTTCATCGACTTGTATGTAATCGTCACTAGGTGTCTTTAACGAATACACCTCATAATCAGAGTTCCCTATGATCCGCCATTCGAGCTCAAGATTTAATGATAAATTCATAGCTGGGGCTTCTGGTAAGAAAATCTTTGACTTGAAAGCAACAATATCATCTTTATCCCATTGTGGCAAAACTGGGACATACATCGCGTCTGTTCCGACGACTATTCCGTATTCTTCTACTTGGGATTGGAGTGGTAAATACGTTTCAGTTGTACCACCTGAAATCTGGTCGATTTCGACTTTGAGGATTGGTTGACTGAAAATATCCTCTTTGGAATTATCTAAATCCTGCATTAGTCCTTTGTTATCTTTGGGCCAGTCCCAAATCTGATTATAATATTTGAGATGTTCTTTATTTGTCGGTTGGAACTGAAAATCAACATATAATGGACCACCAACCGTATCAATGTCCAGTTGAAATGAATCGCATGAAATAGATTGCGCAAAAGGCGATAGGTCGACCACATCATTGACTCCATCTCCATCATTATCAAAATCCCAAGCATTCGCCTTCCCATCCCCATCTCCATCTTGATTTGTGACACTGAACTCATGATTGTCTGGTAATCCGTCAAAATTGGTATCTGGTTCTTGAGGGTCGGTATCATGGAAAACTTCAAAGTAATCATCCAGGGTATCCAGATCCGAATCTGTATCATTCTTATCTGTCCCAATTATCGCTTCTATGGGGTCTGGAAGTCCATCTGAGTCCAAATCAGGAGTTCCAGGGGGTGTTACATTCAATAATCCCTCAACAAGTTCACGAAGGGAATACACTCTTTTTGGATTGATCTGCGCAGCTATGGCACGTGAAAGCTCACTTGCTGTAATAGATTTATTTGGTTGAGTTAACTTAATTTCCGTTGCATTAGGAAACTTAAATGCAACTGCAACCTCAGCTCCGATGAATGTACAAACAAAAAAAATGCTCATAGTTATCACGAAAGATTTTCTCATAATTTTCAATTCCTTAGCAGTTTTTAACTTCTTTTACCCTCTTGATTTTCGAAAACTTTTGGTAGTTGGGACAGAATAAATCCATTCATTTACTCCCGAGTTGATATCTCAGAGGATCAGAATAAATCTTGGAGTTACGTACTTAACACTTAACACTATTCCAAAAGAGATAAATCTCTATGATTGGTGGTCCAGATGATAGTCCTTCCGCATAATTGATCAAAACAGTACCTATATCAAAAGTCTTTTCGTTAAGTAAGTTTTCATTCTCTGTTAGTTTATTTGCCCTTACTTTTTATTTTTAACAATTCATGTGTCTCTGATCAATTCATTATCTGATCTATATATGTTTTTTCGGCTAATTTGTTACAAAGGGCACATTAACAATTTCCTCGAAGGAACCCGCAAAGGTCTGTAACCAATTACGGGTGAAACTGACACCTTGACAGTAACGTTGAGCATATATGGCGATGACATAACGCAGATGGTCAACGGACTCAATAAATCCTTCAAAAATTTTACGTTTCACACTTTTCCAAGCTTGGTAGAACGGAAAACGGTTGAATTATATTACGATTTGGTCATGGTTGATAAAAACACTTAAATTTCGTGAGATTTGGTCATAGAAATTTATTAAATTAATTTCTTGTAATTTCTCAACCGTAGTATTTGGTAATTGAGTAATTGGGATTCCTTTTGAAAGTAAGGCTGTTTCTTTCTCATCAAATTCTCTACCCTGTTTAAGAAAATCCCGAAGACTCTTATTCTCTGGACATACTCTTTGACAAATCATACAGCCGATTATAGAATTGTGCCATGAAGGATCAATCCAATCTGGAAAAGGTATCTCTCCTGGTTTCTCATTATGATATGTTATACAACGTTCAGCTCGTAAAAGAAAACGATCAGAAGGAATTGCACTAGCAGGACATTTCCTAATACATCTGTTACATTTGTCACATCTTTCCATTACTTGAAGATCAAACCATGAATCCTCTTCATAAGGTAGATTTGAGTAGAAGGCATCAAGATGATAAAAACTGCCCATTTCTGGAATATAAGTAATATTATTCTTACCGTATTTTGCAAGTCCGCTATGTACAGCTAGTAATTTCTTAGGCAGCCGTGCTTCGGCAATACTATAGTTATTTGGTTTGAGTTTTTTCTCTAATAGGGCTTTTAGCTTTTTAGTGGATATAATCTCAGGATATGTTGGTGGAAAAATTAATGGTACCTTTTTTCCATCCCAGTTAAAGTAGATTTGAATTGGAGGCTGAGGATATGCGACAAGAATGATGGAATTAGCATTAGATAATTGTTCAAATGGATTAAAATTGAATCCTTTAAGGTATCTATCAAATAATCCTTGATTAATAAGTGGATATTGTTTTTCAAATTCTTTCTGCAATTTATCAATATGTTTTATCGATATTAGACGACTTTGGCATCCAATTTCAGCTAATATGTCGTGAACTTCCTGAATTATCATGTGATTGCTCATTATTATCAAAGAACTCTCATAATTGTTAGAAATATAAGTGTTTACCCTCCATATGGAAGTATCAAATAAGTATCAGTATTCCAAAAGGAAACATTAATATTTTCAAATACTGGACTAAAGTTCATGATCTACATTATGCAGCTTGAAATTCATCATAATTGTACATTTTCAGTCTTATCTAGAAAATATCCCGAATTAGAGATTAAACTATGGTGTAACCATCAAAAAGATATTATTGAGTTAAAAGGGGATAGAAAATCTATAAAAAACGCTATCAAGGATTTTGAAGCTGATGGTAGCGTAATTACACAGACTTATTCGGACCTTAACGAGGTCGAGTTAGTATTACAGTCTTGTAAATGCGACTCTTTTCCTCTTACTTCAGTTATAAATCGATATGACTGCTTAGAACTTCCTCCGGTGAAATATCTCTCTGGTGTAGAAGAAATGACCCTTTTAGTTATACCAGAAAATGTTGGTTCTATTCTTGAAGATATAAGAAGAGAAGATCCTGATGCAAATGTAAACATACGGGAATTATCGCCTTTAAGAAAAAAGGATACTTCATATCCACATTATCTGCCGATTAATACACTAACCAACGTATTAACATCCAAACAACTTCAAGCGTTGATTTTAGCATATAGAGAAGGTTATTATGAAATTCCTCGAAAAAAGGATTGTTCTTCTCTTGCACAACATATGAATATTAACCGTAGGACATTTGCTGAACATTTACGCAAAGCGGAAAAAAAATTGATAGGGTTAATAATGCCTTCATTAATGCTAAAACAATAATGACAGTGCTAAATTGCATGATCAAAGTATTAAAATTGCATGAAATATCAAGCCATTGAAATTTGTAACTCTTGCAAAAGGTCCATAAAATCAGGTACGGTCATTTTTGCAATACTCGCTGCTCCTTCGAATAACCGATATTCAACAAACAAATGAATAGCACGGATTTGACGAGGGGTACATTTGGATCTTACTAGATCCCAATCTACAGATGCCTGTCTTTCTTGCTGAGCTTCCTTTTCATATTCCTCAAATTTTTCTTGGAGCTCTTTTGCGTTTTTATCAACTTGACTCATTTTAGGATTCACTTAATACATCTTCTTTGTATTCATTTGATTATATAATAAGAATCTTAACCTTTATAGAGAAATTAATTAAACTAAGTTACTTAATATGTTAATTAATGTATCTTTGGGATATAACTAGGGACATAATTTATAAATGAAATAGGAAACAAGACAATCTATGAGGGATTATATGAAAATCTCAAAAAAATTAATTTCAGGACTTTTGTGTTCTATTTTGATATCCATAATCGGAATAAGTGTTTTCACAGTCGCAGGAGACCAAATTGACCAAGGAGATGTCCTTTGGGACCCAACTCCATCCTCATTCGCAGGTGTAGGTCTTACTTTAATTCGAGCTCAATCATTCATACCTACTGCTCAGAACATCAGCGCTATAGAGATCCACATTTATAAAGAGAGTGAAGTGAAAGGCAATATGACAGTCTACATCACCAAAACTTTTGATGGTGATCAGCCTACCCCACAGGAAATCAATGGAACTATAGAAATAACCCCGGATGCTGTTCCCTTCCCCGTGAATAAAGACTGGGTTAAATTTAATTTCTCAAACCTCATTGAGGTGACTCCTTTAGAGACTTACTATCTTGTTCTGCAAGGGTATAATGATTCAGGTTTCGCAAATTACTTTTGGACTTTTGATCAAGGAAATCCTTACCCGAATGGCACATCAGGTATAAATCCATCTTATGATCTATTCTTCCGGACTTATTTTTTAGAACCGGTAGTTCCTGAATTTGCGTCAAAAATCCTTCCAGTGATTATACCAGTTATAGTTATCGCAGTAATTACAATTATAACGAAGAAACACAAAAAAGGTATGTAAAACTACCCCTTCATCCTTCTTTTTTAAAATCACAATACGATTATTAAATTTAAGACCTTAGGTCAAACTTTAGATATAATATCACTATTGGCTTCTTCTCGTTAAATTAAAGGTAAAACAAGATCCTCAGAAGTAAAATCATCAAATAATATGAATTTAGCCATTTTCAATTGCTATCTATTTTCAACAAACTTAAAATACCAACCTCAAAAATTTACGAGTTATATAGGAGGAATCATATGAAACGCTCTAAAATACTTTTTACAGGATTTTTGTGTTCTATATTGATATCCATACTAGGAATAAGTGTTTTCACTGTATCTGGAAACCAAATTGACCAAGGAGATGTTCCTTGGGATCCAACTCCAACCTCATTCGCAAGTGTAAGCATTTCTTTTGTGCCAGCTCAATCCTTCATACCAACTGTTCAAAATATCAGTGCTATAGACATTCACGTTCATAAAGATAGTAGTAGTGTGACCGGTAACCTAACAGTTTCCATCACAAAAACCTTTGATGGCGATGCACCTCTCCCAGAGGAAATCAATGGAACTATAGAAGTAGTTCCGGATGATGTAATGAACTGGCTCGATGAAAATAACTGGATTACAGTGAATTTCTCAGACCCAATCGAGGTGACTCCTTTAGAGACTTTCTATATTGTTCTGCAAGGATTTTCAGATACATCTGGAGAATGGTACTATTGGACTATTGATCAAGGAAACCCTTATCCGAATGGTACAAGGTATGATTATCCATCTTATGATCAATTCTTTAGGACTTACTATTTAGAACCAGTAGTTCCTGAATTTCCGTCAAAAATCTTCCTAGTGATTATACCAGTTACAGTTATCGCTGTAATTATAGTTATAACGAAGAAACACAAAAAAGGTGTGTAAAACTACACCTTTATCCTTCTTTTTTGAATTCACATTACAATTATTGAATTAAAATTCCTACGTCAAACTCTAGGCAAAGTTTTAGGCAGTACTCGTATCATTTGTTATTGTTTTGAAAAGTACGGTTTCATTGGGTCTGTGGTTGTTCTAATTAACTGCTATTATTCGACAATGAACTCCTTCCTCTTCTAAGTAACAAGGAGGAATAACTTCGTCAGTTGAGTATCTTCTCATTTCATGTCCGAAAACATCTTCTGGGGTGAACTTCTTATCACTGTTGTTGTTACTTTTATCATCATCTCACTTCCTATTCTATTTTGAAGATTAAGTAATTGATTAATGTCTAAATTCAGTAATTAACTAAAAGTTGAATTTATTTTAATTTACAAACATTTTTTTGGTGTTGATTCAGAACTTGACATATTTCTATAAAGTCCTTGGGATTACAATGACCGAGAATTAGCTGTTGAGGTAGGGTTATCCCAATAATCCAATCAGCATAGGTCTTACATAAATGTATGATTTTCTGATTTTTGGTTTCTTCAAAAAACTCAGAAAAATAAGTGTTCAACTTAGGGTGCCCTTCTATCTGTTGTTCTATATATGATATAATTCTACATTTTAAAAGATCACAATGAAAGACAGTTCTATTCTTTTCTTTAGGAAGTTTAGATAGAAACGCGTGGGTACAACTAGGACCTTCATTAAGAAGCTGCACTTTATAAAATGCTTGATGATTAACACGGAATTTTAGCCACTGTAAAGCGATTCTAACGTCATTCCAGTCTTCAGTTATTCTGAGTATATAACCAAGAATTTGAAAGAAATTAGAGACACGACGTGTACGTGGTAGTTCACCAAGATGTGAAAACACTGATCCAACATTTTTTTTCTCAAATAATGAAATTAGGAACTCAATATCACGAATTATTACACGATTAAATTCACCTTTTATGTAGTAATTCGAATAAAGTAAGAATCTAGATAGATTGTTTTCAATTTGAGAGGATATTTCTTTAGGTGCAAGTGTACGTCTAATAAGAACAGACGTATCTAAAAGCATTTTAGTGGATTCAGTGTCTGGGTTAGTCATTAATCTCTCTTCCACTATAGAAGATTAAAGTCGATATCCATTGATATTAATAATCCTGTATCTACTATCTCTTTTATGAGTGTGTTAATCTCCTGTTCTGTCATTATTTCTTCAATATTGTCTAATTGTTGTAATATTACCTTGAAAAATGAATTTCGTTGATGATCGGATTTTACTTGGTCAAATATCTGAAGGTAATCAAATAGAATAAGTGCACTTTTTGATTCTACATTCTTTTTTGCTTGTTGATATAACGCCTTTAATTCATGCTGAATCTCCCATAATAGAACGCTTTTTTCGATTGAATCAGCTTCTTCAATATAATTTTCAAGGTATTGCCTTAACGTACTTATAATTTCCTCAAAAGTACGGGGTTCCCCTACGAAGATGTAAATAAATTTACGATAATCTTCCCCCATTGGAATTGGATAAATTAATCCCTTATTCAACCATTCTGAGATTTTTTTATTTACCATAGCAGGAGATAGTTGCAATCGCTCTTGAAACTCTTCTTTAGTGAATTTCTCTCCGACTTCTAAAGAATAAGTTGACATGATTATAGTATAATAATTCAGTTATTTATACCTTCTATAATAACACTAACACTATGGCTTCTTCCTCTGGGATTGCGTAATATCCCTGAAAATACTCTGCATAATATTTCTGGAATAAATCTAGTTGAGTAAAACTCTTCGGGAGCGTGTGTATCGGATTACTACCTAGATGTAACTCCTTGAGATGAGACAGTTTCGTCCCCAACCATACAGGTACTTCCTGAATAGCATTATAACTGATATCTAACACTTCAAAAGCCTTTAACGTAGT
>JAEOTF010000438.1 GCA_016840025.1 Candidatus Hodarchaeota archaeon | reverse complement strand
TCCACCAGCAGTATAGGTATAACAGTCGGTAGTGATAGGTAATCCTTCTCCTCGTGCTTCTTCAATCTTTTGAATTATTTGATCGAGTTTTTGCCAGTTGTCTTTTCCAGCTGCTTTTAAATGATAAATTTCACCACGAATGTCTGCTTCTTTCACGATCGTAAGGAATTCGTCAAATGCTTCGAGAAAACGATTGCCCTCACTCCGAAGATGACTAATATATAAACCATCATATTTTGCTACAACCTTACAAAGTTCAATTAATTCTTCTGTATCCGCAAAAATGGATGGGGCATAGATTAAAGCGGAAGATACGCCAAAAGCTCCTTCTTGCATAGCTTGCTCAACTAAGGTCTTCATTCGGGTTAATTCTTCTGGTGTAGGACGACGGTTTTCATAACCTAATTCATGAATTCTAACAGTTGTAGCTCCGATAAATGACGCAATATTGGGCGAAATTCCCTTCTGTTCTAAAAACTCCAAGTATTCGGACAGAGAAGTCCAAGTAATGTCATATTTAACATCTGTTTGCCGTTCTATCATCTCTTTCTTCATTGGTTCATTTAATGGACCCCAAGACCACCCTTCTCCAAAAATTTCAAATGTAACCCCCTGTTTAATATCACTTAATGATCGACCGTCTTCAATGAGTGATTCTACAGCCCAACTGAGCATATTAATAAAGCCAGGAGCAATAGCAAGATTACGTGCGTCAATTTCTTTACGTGCAGTGTCATGGTCTAAAGAACCAAGAGCATTGATACGATCTCCATTGACCGCAATATCACCAACATACGGCGGGTTCCCACTCCCATCATAAATTGTTCCATTCCGGATAATTATATCATAAATCACTGGTTTGGTCTCCATATGCCTTAAAAAATGCCCCAATCAGTTAATAGCCCGTGCAATTAGGATGGCTTCAATCCTAGTAGTAGGTGAAGGACACTTGCAATCAAGGTATGTCAAACGCTAATATAAACTTCGGTGATAGATTTCAAGCCTAATAGCTTTGTTAGTTGCGTGGATTTTTTAGGGTAAGTGTAAATATTCTCTCTCCTGTTATCTACGTTCTGTGATGTCCCTAAAAACAACTTGTATTGCTGGTTTCTTATGATATATAATCGCTGTTCCTCTAACTTCTGCATCGAAGGGTTGTCCATCAAGACGAATGAGTTTAGTTGTCATATACGGTAATTGTTCTCCATCTTCTAGGACTTTTTTTACTCGTTCTATCGCGATCTTCCGAAAATCTGGATGAATGAAATCCAAGAGAGGTTTACCAATAATCTCATCAGCATGAGAAGCTCCAAAGAGTTTTATTCCTGCAGTATTCATATAGACCGCTTTTCCGTCGCAATGAATTGCGATTGCTTCAGGAGAATCTTCCACTAGGCGCCGATAGCGTTGTTCACTTTCTTTCAGAGCTATTTCAGCTCGTTTTTGCTCAGTAATGTCGACTAAAGTAATAAAATTCGCAGTTTTTCCTTGATAAGAGAGTGTATTCGAATAATTATTAATCCATCTGACCTCATTTGTAGGTGTGATAATTCGGAATTGATAAGAAGGCATTAGACCATTTTTTATTCCAGTTTGTTTTAGACGTAATTGTTCTTTTACTATTGGTAAATCCTCAGGATGAATCGTGTTCAAGAATTCTTTTGCAGTCCAATTAGAGACAATTTCTCTTGGATGCCCAGTTATTCTAATCATTGCCTTGTTAACATATTTAAGTTGGTTATCTTGTATAATAACCATTCCTACTAAGGCTGATTCAGCTATTAGTCGGAACTTTTCCTCACTTTCTTTTAACTTTTCTTCTGCTTTATTCCGTTGGGTAATATCAATCCATTGTGTAAGGATCGCTGGTTTTCCTTGATATATCATTAAAGTTCCATAGATTTCTACCCATACCAGTTCTTTAGATTTTGAAAACAGTCTTAGTTGAAATGATTCAAATTTCTTTAATTCACCTCTTCCAATCTTGTAAATTAGATTTAGAAATTGTTGGAGGTCATCTGAATGTATAATCTCAAACATCTCTTCAAGAGTCCACTCATATACTTCCTCCTTTGTATATCCATGAATATGTTCTAAACCTAGAGAGGTGTATTTTATCTCTTTATCCTGAAAAATTACTAAGCCTACCAGGGAAGAATCTGCAATAGACCGAAATTGTGCTTCTCTCTCATGTAATGCCTTTTGTGTTCGATAGTGATCCACAACACTCTTAATTGCATGATAAAGTTCTCCATACATGCTTTCGGTATCCATTCCTTTCTTAATATACCGATTCGCTCCGAGATTTAATGCTTCAATTGCTATTTCTTCTCTTCCACGACCTGTAAGCATAATAAAGGGAATATCATTATTTTGAGTTCTCAACAGTTGAAGAAGTTCGATGCCATTTATTGGCTGCATTTGGTAGTCGGAAACAATGACATCATATTCGTATTCTTGTAACTGACCTTCAACCAGTTCAGGTTTTAGAAGAGAATCAACTATAATTTCCACCCAAGTCATCCCCTCTAAGTAATATTTTGTTACTTTTAAGCAAACTTTCTCATCGTCAACATGTAACACTCTTATAGGCTCTTTAAATTGAGTTTCCCGCCTTAATCCGTGTTTATTATTTTTAAAGACATTTTCCTTCTCCATCCCAATAAAACTTCTAGGTCTGGAGTTGTACAACTTCTTTTCTCCGCTACAATGTCGTAAATAAAATACAGAATCTGACTCATAGCTCTACTGAAGTTAGATACACTAATCACTAATCTCATTCATAAATAATAAGAACACTTAAGCACACCAGAGAAAGACTGACATTATATTTTTTATTAAATAAACTAAAAATAATAAGTAAACCTCAACTTCAACTTGATATATCAGTTTCTTATCCAATGTAATGAGAGCTTACTGGATAAAGTGGTATTAGATAAATGGTCGTCAGAGCTAAAGAGGTTCAAAGTATTTTTTAATTATTAAACTAAAATCAGTATATGTAAACACATATGTAATTAGTATACAATAATGCAAACAAAGAGGTGATTCGATGGAAGTAGCTTCAGTAAGGTTAACCGAGGAAGAAAGACAATTTCTAGAGCAATTAGTAGCAAAAGGGAAATATACTTCTATAAGTGAAGCACTTAAGGCTGGACTATATGAATTAATGCGTGAAGAAAAATTAAAAGAAATTCCATGGAAATCTAGAACCGAAGTCAGAAAGTATTTTTCAAAAAAGGAAAAAAAACTGAAAGGTCTTGAGGCACTTCACTATGAAGAAGATTAAATTATATTTAGAGAGCTCAGCTTTATGGAATCTATATTATGAAGAGTATGGGGGTGAATTGGTCGAGTTTTGTCTTGAAGATCCTCAAATTGCTTGTATAAGTTCTATTTGGAGCCACTTGGAAATTGAAAGAGGAATAAAAAAGAGGGAAAACCAAAATGAAATTGATTCTGAGGAAGCAGAAAATTTACGTGTTTTTATAGAAACTGATAATAAGCGATTAACCAGTAAAAAGCAATTCACTATAATCCCAATAGTAGAAGAATGTATCTTTACTGCTAAAAGATTCATTCAGGAGTATAATTTGTTCGCTTCAGATGCTTTACACTTAGCATCTGCACTTCATCAGGGATGTAAAGGAATCTTGGTTGATGATTACCACTTTAAACGCTTAGATAGAAAGATTGAAACGAGAGAAGGTGTTGTAATCTGCTCAACAATATTATCCATTCCCAACTTCAAGGATATACTAGATCTTTAATTCTTGATTGCACTCAGCGTATAATATCTTTAAAACATGCTTGAAAACACATTTTTTTTATATCTGAAAAATAAGGATCTTTAGAAAAAAAGAAAAGTAGCTCGGAATTAAATTTATAATCGACAATACTCATTTTCTTTGATAATAAAATAGTAGTATAATCGTCCCACCTAGTAGTGGATAAACGATAAGAATAGGGATTGAGTCGTCGGGTAGAGTGGGATCCCTAGTATCCGCGAAACTGCCAAAATTCGGCCAATCATCCATTGTAGTTCCATTCTTCGCATATACGCCAAAATACACCTCACTCCAACCTGAAATCGCAGATGAAACATTCCATCTGAGTGCTTGCCCTATAACAGTAGCATCAGATCCATTAAAACTGGCCTCTGCAACTCCCCAAGGTCCAGGAGATTGTGTAAGCCCTAACCAGTATTCTAAACTGGCAGGTTCAGGCGTTGCGTCGAATGTTACGTTAATAAGTCCCTCTGGATAGGTATCGATATGATCAATGTCGATATTCTCGTAGGGGGGTCCAAAATCGTCCGCCCCATCACCCCATGTGTTTCTTGGCATCCCATATCCCGCTGTTAGTGTATTTAATAGCAGAAAACCACACAATATCAGTAATATTTTTCTCATAATTCCACCTCTTGTATTTGATCCAATTCATTGATCAGTGACACTAGTAAACTACTATCATTTAAAAAAATATGTTGCAGGAAAAGAGTCAAAAACATGCAAAAATATTGACATTTGTTCATATAGGCATTCGTATGTCTGAGATGTTAACCATGAATGATGGTTTTAAAACTCTATGTAGACCTAGTTTTAGACTCTTAACGGAAAACCAAATCAGAAAAATTCATCTCGCAACCCTAGAGATTCTAGACACCATCGGTATCCGAGTCCCACACAATGAAGGTGTTCAGCTATTAGAGGATGCTGGATGTCAAGTTAAAGAGGATAATATTGTTCAGATTCCTAATTGGTTAGTAGAAGAGAGTATCTGCAATGCTCCCTCTGGGATTACATTATACAATAGAAATGGGGAAGAAGCAATGCGTTTGGAAGGACGTAACATTTACTTTGGTACGGGAACGGATCTTCTTAGAACTATTGATCTGAACACAGGAGAGATGCGGTTAACGGTGTTACAAGACGTAGCAAACGCTGCTATAGTGTCTGACTATAGTAAAAATGTCGATTTTATTGCATCATTTGGGTTACCAAGTGATGTCCCATCAAATTTGCAGTATTTCAAAAATGTTAAGACAATGATGGAAAATTCAATAAAATCAATCTTTTTCACTGCTGCAGGTAAAGAAGATCTTTCATACATTATTGAAATGGCAGAAACTATCGCAGGTGGGGAAGAAGCTCATAGAGATAAACCTTTTCTCATTCATTATTCTGAACCGACACCTCCATTGACACATTCCTATGGGGCTGTGAGTAAAGTTCTCCTTTGTGCTGAAAAAGGTGTTCCTATTTGCTATCCGCCTGGAGCTTTACTTGGAGCAAGCTGCCCTGTTACTATCGCTGGGGGTCTTGCTCAGACTAATGCTGAAGCTTTGAGTGGTGTAGTCTTACACCAACTTAAGAAGAAAGGTGCACCAATTATTTCTGGTTTGGGGGCGGTTCCTTTGGACATGAGAACCGCAGTATTCTCATACGGAGCTCCTGAAACACGATTGGCCAATTCTGCTTTTGCTGACATGTATCATTACTATAACATTCCCATGTGGTCTACTGTTGGCTCAGATGCTCACTGCCTTGATCAACAAGCAGGAATGGAGCATGCTTTCGGAACATTAATGGCAGCCCTAGATGGAGCGAATTTAATTCACGACATAGGTTATTTAGGGCAGGGGTTACTCGGTAATCCTGCGTCGATTGTTATGTGTGATGAAATCATTGCATACGTGAAGAGAGTCGTTAGGGGTTTTGATATCGATCGGGAGACACTTGCTATTGATGTTATCCGAAAAGTTGGATCAGGCAGGGATTATCTCGCCGAAGAACATACTTTAAAGCACTTTCGAGAAGAAATTTGGCAACCTCTTTATCTGAATCGAGATGATCCTGAATCGTGGGTTAAGAAAGGGAGCAAGACTTACGGAGAAAAAGTGAAAGCTAAGACGCTTAAAATACTTGAAACACATAAAGTCCCACCATTATCAGAAGAAATTCTTCAGAAACTTAAAAAAATCGATAAAAAAGCCGAAGATGAGTTAATGAAAATTAAGTTTGCTGCATAAGCTCATTTGATACTTATCGTCGGAATTGTTATCCTCGATAAATGAGGATTATAGAAAAAAATAGAGAAATTCCTATCTTCACTTGATTATATAGAATGTTTTTTTTCCTTTTTTCACTATTTAAAAGAAATAAAGGTTTAAATATCCCTAAACGAAAGTATTAGTTTGGTTATTCATGTTAAAAACTAAGATCGAATTCAAAAAAAGTACAGATTCATAATTATTTTCTAAGAAATAGTAAAATACTGTATTTATGTAATTATAGAGGTGTTAGAAATGATTAAACATGAAATAGGAGTGAGTTTTGTCTTACTCGTTACTATTATTTGTATTCTATTCTTGAGTACCCAGCTTATAGAAGTAACTGCATCTATAGCAGCTTCAACCAGTCTACAACCTCCTGACGCTAATTCCGATGTATATGTTTCTGAGCAAAGCCCAACAACTTACTTTAATACCACCACACTCGCAGTTGGATGGTCTAGTAACTATCAACGATGGACTTGTTTATATTGGGATGTATCAAGCATTAGTGGTACAATAAGTGTCGCTGATGTAAGAATTACGGCCAATTCGGTTTTCGGAGCTGGTATACAGGTAAATATTTACAGAATAACCAGTGATTGGATGCCATATTCCGGTGATAATCCAACATGGAATACACGACCTAGTTACGATGCAACTGTCTTGGACTCGTTCACTGCGGTTGATCCTGGAATTTATACAGATAATCTAATTACTTCAACTGCTGAAAATTGGCGAACAGGAGCAGTATCTAATTATGGAATTTATCTAATAGGAATTGGAAGAAGCGGTGACAATGCTGTGGTGATACACAGTCTAGACCAACCTCCACCTGTGTATCTCGATATTACTTACGCAGTCCCGGAATTTAATGGGAAAATACACGTAATTATTTTCTCACTTTTAGCGGCAGCTATTTGTACGATTGAGCTTGTTCGAAAAAGGTTCCTCAAACTAACGAAGTTTGAATCTTAGTGAATGATCAAATTCCTAGTAATGTTTGAGCTAGTTTAACAGCTTCAACAGCATTTTCAGCATATCCATCAGCTCCGCATTCCTCGGTCCATTTATTTGTAACAGGCGCACCACCAAGGATGACTTTGAACTTATCAGCTATCCCTTTCTCCTTTAAAACTTCAACTACTTTTTTCTGTCCATTCATGGTGGTAGTCAGAAGGGCTGATACTCCAATAATATCCGCATCCTTCTCAATTGCTGTATTAATAATCTTTTCAGCAGGAACATCCGTACCTAAATCATACACTTCAAAACCGTATGCCTGTAACATCGTAGCAACAATTGTTTTACCAATTGAATGGATATCTCCTTCAATAGTTGCCATTACAACCTTTCCTAATGCTTTTCTTTCAGAACCACTATCTAAATGTGGTGTGAGAAGATTTAGACACTCTTGCATTATTTTGGCTCCCATCATTAGTTCAGGTAAGAAGAATTCTCCTTCATCCCACAAATCCCCTACACGTCTAATTCCTTCCCCATATCCTTTCTCAATAGCCTCAAGAATGTTCATCCTTTCATTGATTGCTTTATTAGCCAATTCAATAGCTTTTTCTTTGTCTAATTTGACAATAGCATCTGAAATACTATCATAGAATTTCTGCAGGGACATAGTTATCTCTCACATAAAGCATGATGTGACTTCCTAATAATTTAATGTAAAGTATTAAGTTTCTTCCTCATTAGTGGTTTCACTTTTTTTACTTATCATAGCAAATTGCCTTTCAAATATTATTTAATTCTCTCCATTCATCTTCTAAAATGTCCATAGCGACATCATTGACATAACATCCCTCAACAAAATCAGTGTCGCGTCGAAGACCTACTTTCTTAAAACCAACCTTTTCATAGACCGCAATAGCTTGAGAATTAGTTTCAAACACATTCAATCCAATTCTATGAAGATTAAGATAATTAAATCCCACTTCTAACAAAACTTTCATTGCGTCGGTACCATATCCTTTTCCTCTGTTATTTTGATCATAAATTGCAATATTAACCTCTGCACTCCGATTTATAGGTCTAACATTCTTTAAACTACAGGTTCCAAGAAATTCATTCGTTTTGATATGTTTTATAGCAAATACGTATGCTTTGCCCGAACTCTTCTCATCCCAAGTATTTTTGATCCATTGCTCTCTTTCTTTTCGTGAGTGTGGTATTACAGGACCAAGGTCCCTTCGTAATTCAATATTATTCCAATAATTCATTAAATAATCTAAATCATCTAATTCTAATGAGCAGAGTGTGACTAGATCTCCATTAAACATGTCCTATAGCCTTCTCTTTTGAAATAATTTGTTCTTTCTAAGAAAAAAATATATGATCAAATTTCTTACGAGCATGATGACATCTCGAAGAATCTCAGTAGGTTCTTAATTATGTGTTAATGGTGCATGAAATGTGTAAATATATGCCCAAAAGACGCTATTATAGTTGAGTATAAATAATACGAGAATTGTTGTTTATAAAGAGTTTTTCCTACGCCAATTTAATATATAGCTCCCAAAAATAACTGTAAGGGATAAACCCAGCATTCCTGCTAAGAGAAGGGGGGATAAGTTATTATCAGTAGTTGAAGATGAATTTTCAGAGTGATTTCCGCTATTATTAGATGAGGTTATATCATTTGAGCTCGGATTAATCTGTCCCAGCTCATACCTACTTTCAATGCCATAGATATCTGATGCAATGAGCCAAAGAGAATACGTCGCTTCAGAAAGTTCTAATTTAGTACTCCAAAGGTTATTGGTGAAGTCGAGGGGGTATTCAGTTGAATTTGAATAGAGTGTCACTGTAGCTATGCCTGAAGGATCGGTTACGATCGTTTCAACTTCCAATAGGACAGGAGTGTTTAGGTTGGCAACCGTTGTTGTTGATGGATAGACATTTAGGAACTCAGGTCCATTTCCTATGATCTCAAAAGTGAAATCTACCACTGTTACAGCACCAGCATTATCCTTAGCTATAACCTGCACGAAGTACGTTCCCGGTGAAAGGAATTGTAATTGTCCAGAAACCGTACCATTATCAACTAATTCTATCAAGACTGTTTCATTTTCTCGGACGATTGAGACATTACTTATTCCTACACTATCCGAGACTGTTAGCGTGTAATTTGTTGTTTCCCCATCATTAAGAGTTAATTGATCCCAATGTACGTTTAATTCTGGAGCGGGATTGGTGATAATTTTGAATTGAGCTTGAGCTACAAACCGAGTTTCGAGACCGAGTGCATCTATGATAACAAAATCTATGGTCCAGCTTCCTAAAACGAACTGGGCATCACAGAAAAGGAGACCTTCAAAAGTCTCATTCATGTTTATTAGGGGTAAGGTATAACTGAAGTCGGTTTGATTCTGATGTATAATCGCAGAAACCGTGCTAATGGAGTCCTTATCCTGTGCATTAACTTGTATCAATATGGATTCTCCTAATTGAAGGGAGGACGGTGAAATTTGAACATTCAAGAGTTGACCTGGATTATCTATTACTTCTAGGGTACTTATAGTCGAGGTTCCCTCATAATAGTCATTTCCCACATATTCCGCTTTAATTTCATAGGTATAGGGAATTAAAGAAATAGTAATCTCGAAAACAAAGTTACCTGAGACATCCGAGCTCACTATCGTAAGTTGTTCCCAAGCTCCACTCACTGTCCCTGTCCAAAAAAGTGGGATAGGTGCATTCTCAATAGGATCACCTGAAGAAGTGGTTAGAGTCCCCTGAATCATTGTCGTCTTTAATCTTTCAACAGTGCAATTTTGGAGCAAGACTGTTGTATCCATTTTGATTATTGAGATTAGCCGAGTTTCCGAGCGATCGAGGACGAAAGGATTCTCTTCCATAGCAACCCGTAAGGTATAAGTTCCAGGAACACCGTAACGAAGTTGAGGATTTTGTATCCAATAGAGTTCTAATACAGCATACCCCGACGTATTCGTTTCTATCGTCCCCCAAGTGTCCCACAAGAGACCTGTCCGCGAAGTCGCAAAAGAGACTGGTACCCCAGAGACAGGGTTTCCCGAGGCATCTAATATGTATGCTGTCCATGAAAAAGTCGTCCCGTAAGTATAAACACCCGACTCTATGATTGGGTTGAGTGTTGCTTCCCCTTTATTTACGATTAATTCTTCAGTAGTGGATGAAGCTGCAACAGTGTCATTACCAGAGTACTCAAATGAAAGTGTATATATGCCTTCGGGGAGATTAATAAGGGAATTAAAACTAACTTGAGTATCGACAACTGTGTTTATTCGCTCGCTATAGATAGTTTGATCTTTTATTATAGATAATTTTACTTCTCCATCTGTTACAGGAATTCCATCGATGGTATTTACACTCAATGAGATATTTAGCGGCTTTCCATAAGTTGTTTCATATGAAACCTGTGTAGGTTGAAGAACAGTTTCTATTTTTAGAATAGAAAGGCTATTACTCCAGTTTCCAGGCATATAATTTGGATTACCATCAAATGTGACTAATAAAGTATAATTTCCAGGACTGAAGTTTAAAATGAAGGAAAAAATGATAAATCCAGAGTTATTAGAATCCCTGGTAGTTACTAGATAACCCTGCTCTTCAGAAACGATCGTCAGAGACAAATTAAGAGAGTCAGAAATTAAGACATCGGATAAGGTGTGCAGACTAACATTAAGTGTTATTTCTGTACCATAGACACCGCTTAATGATTCCCAAGAAGCTACAATTGTATTCCTCTGAATCATCACTTCCACTGTAGTAAGAGACGCGTCATAATAAAATGAACCAGTGAATTCAGCTTTTAGGAGATAAATCCCGGATGTTAGGTCATTGGACCATGATACTTCACTCGTTCCATTACTATCTGTCATATTAATCCCGAGGGAACTCCAGATATCCCCTTGGTCTGCTGAAATCAGGAATTCTATATATTGGTTAGAAATAGGAGTATTCGTTTCATCATAAAGTACCGCTGTTACTATACATGTCTCATAATAATACAAATCCGTAGAAGCAACCATTAGCTGAGTGGTGCTTCGAACAAGAAGATTTTGAGAGATACAAACATTTTGATAGTAAGCATCAGCTGTCTCGGTTTCACAGCTGATATTGTAGGTACCAGGAGACAAAGAAAAGGTTAATGACGCTGTTCCATCGATTGTTGTTGTACTCACTGCTCGTTCGGTACCATTCGCGGCTAAACTAACAGACATACCACTTATGGGTCCTTCATGGGTACCTTCTATAGTAACTAGGGCTGTGATACCGCTACTCGCAGATACTGAATCAGGGAGATCTAATGTTGCGGTTAAGGGTTCGAAGACGGAGATCGGATAAGAAAGGTCTTCAGCTACAACATATTCCCCACGGGTTTGAATAGTAACCGTATGAAGACCACGGGTTTGAAAACTCAGGACTTCTTGAAATGTTCCCGCTGATTGCCATCCTGAAAGAACTGCTTGATCTAAAAGTATCCGAAATTCTTCATTAACTTGTCCCTCGAAGAGTATGGTGGTTTGTACTTGGGTTTCGTTAGACAAATTGTTGAGAATTACTTGTGCTCGGGATAATATTATCGCTTCGACAAACACCATTTCATTATCAATATTCATGAGACGTAACGATATATTGCCTTTGAAAATTGGAACATTCCAATCCCAATTTCCTTGACCATTAGAATCAAGAATGAGGGTATTAATGGTATACCACTGAAGAGGAGTGGAATTCAACGGGCTCCATGCTAATTCTACTTGTTCATAAGGGGCTCCTATGACCTGAATACTTGACGTCTCTGTGCTTATTAGAGAGCTGTTAAGTATTATTTGAAGAGGTGGACGGACTGTAACTGTGCATGCGCCCGAATTGGCTGCAGGTAACAAGTAAAAATTATAATCTCCGGTGAACTGAACTTCAAGTACATGAATACCTAGAGTAGCGTCATTTGGTACAGTATATTCATAAAAGAAGCTTCCGTTTTCCATTGTAGACACAGTCACAAACAACTGACCATTATCCCAGAGTGTTACAGATACATTCCCAATTCCTTGCCCTTTTTCATCCAGTAAACTTCCTGTTACCTCTATAGTCATTCCAGGGATCACACTGGTACGATTTGCACTTAGTGTGCCGAAATGAGGTTCAGAGAAGACAGACATTGTGAAACTTTGGTTACTTGGACGAAATAATTCCGATCCTTCATACTCCCATAAAAAGCCGAGAGGTCCAATTGATTGCGTTAGGGGTACATCGTATGTATAAGAAAGGGGTCCAGTTACCTCAGTAGACCAAATTAAGGTATCATTCTGATAACGTAGATTCAAATACCCCTCACTAATGAAAGAGGAGTTATATACAATAGTGCAGTTGAAAATAGCCTGTTCTCCACGTTGGACACTACTAGGGTACGCCAGTATAAACTCTATGTCACTTCGAACAGTTATTTCAGTAGTTACAATTTCTTCAGAATACCAAGTCTCAAGAGGGGTCGCTTGAATTTCTATCTGGTGCATACCGCCTGCTATACCATCAGATAACTGCCATTCAAACTCGGTTCTACCATATATATCAGTAGTTGTTGGTCCAAGCTCAAGTGGAATACTTAAATCTCGAACAGTTACATTGGTTAAGACAGGTTGCGTTGGTACATCAGTTTCTACCGAATAAACTATTAGATGAATTGTATCACCTATGGTGTATTCTTCCGCATCAAACTCATAGACAATCGATATATTATCGATAATTAGTGCGGAAAGCGTCTCTTGGGCTTCGATAATTCCAGTTAAGGGGGATCTAAGAGTAAATTCAAAGTCTATTGGTCCTAATTGATGTGAATAGGTGGGTGTAAAAACATACGAATAGTCTCGAGACGTAACATTTGTCTCATCTAATTGCGCTTGAGTATCGTTTTGTATGCTTTTCAGTGTAATTTGATGACCACTAGGATCATCACCCTCTATATAAGCACTGAGTAATAAACTATCATCTTCTCGATTGATTGTTGTTGCATTAGCGTTCAATGACAGAGAATACCCATTAACAAAGACTTGAATGACACATGATCCACTAGATGGGGCATGATCTGCTTCAGATGAGCCTGTATAACGAACCTCAAACGAATGAATCCCTGAGGAATACCACGTTGGAATAACTTGCATGAAAGTAGCTGTATAGGTCACAGCTGCTTGATCACTGATATCTTGCCGTTGTAGAACAATATTCTCGGTGATATCTACTAAACTAATGTATCCTCCTGAAAAAAACGGAAAAGCTCCTCCAAGAATTGTAATGGAAACAGAAAAATTGATAGTAGAGTCAATCCATGCCGTTGAAACGTCCGATGTTATTGCTGTTTCGGTATCCCATGCACCAGTAGGTGGGGGTGACGCTATACTAACTTCAGTAGTACCTGAAGAAGCTTCGTATCCTGTCGTTCCCTCAAATGAAGCAATAAAGGTACACCACCCCGTAGGGGTCCAGGGCTGTGCAACCCATTCAAGAATCACTATTCCCTCGACAATATCACCAGAAACAGCGTAAAAGTAGTCTGTGGCTTCTCTCACAGTAACCAAACCATCGGGGACGGGAATACCGTTCGATGTTACATGAATTGTAAAACTTACCGAGTCAAACGTATGTGCTTCCAATCTGTCTGGAAATATTTCCGTAATCGTTGGTTGAGTGGTTAATGGTGTCGCTTTTACTAATGTCGTTCCATCGGACATTCTATTGAGGGCTAGAACGACACATATGAGTATGAATCCAAGTAATAGTTTTTTCAGTCCATTCAATAGATAGCACCTATTCAACCTTTCACCCTTCCTTCGAGTTTTTATTTGTCTGAAAAATAGAGTTAACCTTTTTCCGAACTTTTTATGCACAAAAACATGGGAAGGGTGAGTGAAGTTTAATGTCAAAAGCAAGCTTTACAAACGTTTCAGAGTCGACTCAAGAAGCTCACTTTATAGAAAATCCCAATTCTCTTCCTTTTACTCCAAGTGATGAAACACAACAGAATAAGGGTGCTTTTTCTCATAACAATGCTTGGAAGATCCGTACATATGCACTTCCTAAAGAACAACACATCCTTCTTCATCTTTATAATGATACAGCCGCTCAAAAGTGTTTGGCGGCATGTGTTTCGGAAATGTTTTGCCTTCTACCTTTAAATTCTCACAGTGCTCAAGCTATTTCTCGGATCGTTCGCTTAGGAGATATTAAATTACAAAAACGACTTTTTAGAATTAAATTAAATGATAATGCCTCGAATGAGGAGCATGTAGGTCTTTTAATCTTAGCACAGGTGATGGTACCTGTTGAAGTTATTGAAGAACCCAATAAAACACAAATAAATGCAGCATTAACAACTCTTAAGTTAAAAAGTCGCTCTTTCACTGCTATATTAGAAGCATGTGAATGTCAGGTCAGAAAATTAACAACAAAAGAGCAATTACTCTATATGAAAGAAGAAAACATCAACATAGACGATGTTGTTGTTTTTAAAAATATGGAAGAGCTAGTAACACTACTTCCCGACACTAGAAGGTTATTGCCGTCCTCTAAAAACGTTTCTAAGTCCACTAGTCCTGGTTTGAAGAACTATGATATTCCATCCGATTTTTTTCATCATTTCTTTCAACCCACACCCGAAAAAACGTCACAATTGGATCTTAAGAAAACAAATTGTACGGAGGTAAGCTAAAATGGCAAAAACCCTACAAACCATCAGTACAGAACATATTCCACCACTTTTTCACGAACCCCGCGCATTTTTGATGATTGCGTGCGTGTGTGGAGAAGAACACCAGGTAGATTTGACAGAACTCCCTGCATCGACTATCCATCGTGTTCAAGTGAAACAGGAATGTCATCAAGCCCGTCATTTTATCATCCATAGCGGACACCCCCGGTATCGAAAAATTCTTGTAATATCCGAATTTGGAGAAAACATACATGTCTAATTTGTTAGAAATACTGCTTACGTCTATCTTAGGAGAAAGTCTTGAATGGTATCAGCGTACTGTGTTAGAGGGATTTACTCGATATCCGACCCTTCTTTTATCGATGATACTAACTTATGTATTTATTCAATTTTTTTGTGTCATTATCCCCCATTTAAGGCACGTTTTGAACACACTTGCCCTTCCGTTTCGCTATATGCATGTGTGGCTCCATGTTGATGCAGCCAAAAAGGTGGATGAACGAAATAAGAAAGAACAGGCAGTTAATGACATGTGGGCTCAATGGCGAGGGAAAGACTCTTCTCATATTTCTCTTCAAAACTATTCTACACGGGATGCTTGGAAGATTGCTTCAGCACCCTTGAAGGGAGCACTAGCTCTCTTGCTCTTTATTATCTTATCAAGTCCCATTCTAGCTAAAATGGGTTTATTAGGCGTATTAATCCATATCTACCTTATTTTTAGCTGTTTTGGAGTGGCATTACCTAGTTTGAGTGACTACTCTTTTCTCTATCATGGAACGACAGTGCAACCTGCCTCTTTCTCACCTGTGTATGTTCTTTGGGTATACTTCATTTTTGCGATCAGTGGATATATCACACTTAGCCGTACTGGCTCCCCGGTATCAGCGATTAGAGATGGAATATTATTTTCAGGTCTTTATTTGATTAGTTTGTTCTTATTAGCGAGATTCATTACACCTAAGACTCCGAAAAAGATAATCAAGCTTCATTTTTTTAATACACAGAATTAAAACTAAAGCTTGTGTTTTTCAAGATTCTATAAAGTCGTTTTTCTGGAGTATTATTGTGTACCTTAGAAAGATACATGTGTTAGACTTTTTATCTCGCTTTTCCAATAACGTACAGCGTCTTCTCTGTTATCAAAGAATTCTTCTGTCTTAATTACATCGTAGTCGTAATAAGTTGTAACGAGAAGATAACGGAAAAAGATAATGCCTTTACAATGGATT
>JAEOTF010000437.1 GCA_016840025.1 Candidatus Hodarchaeota archaeon | reverse complement strand
TGTGATCAACAGTTCACTCATGAAGAAATCGGATGGGATAAGAAGAAGTTTGGTAGAGGTTATCGGACTTCTCCTGTAATACAAGGACAACCTGCATGCCCTAATTGTCAAGGGCGTATTATCTCCAGTGTGGTTAATTTTGGTGATCCATTACCTGAAAAGGAACAAAACTTAGCTTTCTCTCATTCAGAAAAAGGTGATATTTTCTTGGTAATAGGATCTACCTTGTTGGTGACTCCAGCTGCTAACATGCCACGAGTAGCGTTGAATCATGGTAGTAAACTGATTATAATAAATAAAGGAGAAACGGGAATGGATGATGTCGCTAATCTCCGTATTGAGGGAAACGCGGGAGAAATTCTTCCACTAATTATAACACAAGTCCATCAACAACTGATATCCGACTGAATTCATCTTGTAGTATCCAACTGTTTAGTAAGATAACCCATTAATATATCCATTTAGTATTTAATCCTTTAATTTGTTTGAAATGGGGATCATCAGAAACCACTGTGTTATCCTTGGTCATTGCTGTTGCAGCAATGATACTATCCGCTGTGGGAATATTTTTATGGATTCTCATGTCAGCAGCAGTAACTGCAATAGTTAAAGTCACGTCAATTACTTCATATGTATTGCTGATTAAATTTATACGATGCTTAGCTATTTCTTTACCTTCCTCCTCACTGAAAATCTTGTAAAGTTCGTGTAGTGTAATAACTGAAACAGAAGAAACTTTTTTTGCTATTTGTTTAATCATTTTATTCTTAATCTTATCTTTCTGCCCAAAAAATTCTATGAAAAAACGTGTGTCAAGTGTTGGCACGTAATTTAGCTCCATCGTTCACGTTCTTCATCTAGTTTCTTTTTCATTTTCTCCACATCATATTTCGCAGATCCTAGTTCTGTTTCAATCCATTCAGGAACGCGTATCAGAATCCCATCTTCTGTTTCTTCCGCCATAAGCACAGATCCCTCTTCTATTCCATATTTTTCTCGCAATTTTGCAGGAATAGTTGTCTGACCATTGCGGGTTACTTTCATTTTAAACATTTTAACTCACTTCATTTTTATATTACCTAAATATATATCTTACTGAAATAAAAATTTACTAAAAATGAAACTTACTAATTTTTTTTTTATAAAAGTACATCATCAATTAGAGAATTCCCTTGGAAATTGATAGTGTTTTTAGTTTTCAACATGGAATCGGCCTATGATTCGAGCATTTCCCTCAGCAACCAAAACTTCAGCAATTTCATAGTACTTTCCACGATCAGTTTGATAAATGGAAATAATATTGAAAGAATTACCAGCGCGGGTATTGATATTGTAAGAACTTAGTGTCCCTGCGTTTACAAACACGGTATCGTTCACTTGCCAAGTCCCTGGACGGTTTTTAGCTCCCGTTAAAACAAGATCAATTTTGTTATTTACAAGCATCGCTAAAACGTCACCCGCATCTGTTAATTCGGCTTCATGTTTTGTTCGAGGGAGAGGAACAATCGTATGATGAAAGACAACTCCATGAACCCTATTATCATTTTTCCCACCTAATGACTGAGCGATTAACTTGCTATTACTCCTGCCCAAACGTCCCGCTGTTTCGTCTAATATACACGTATTAAAGCCCAATAGAAGAAGATTTTCTATCTCAAATTCAGGGTTCATATCCCCTATTAATTCAGGAAAAAGTTCAAACCCAAGTGGTTTAGCATCTTGAGGACCTGGAACAACTTGTAAAGGTTTCATAATTTGATGTAGAAGTGTTTTTGCATGTTCAAATTCACGAAGATATGATAATCTGGTTATATTCCCATTATGGACTACTACATCACATTCAATATTATTTATTAGCCCAATTCCTTTTGCAAACATCTCCAAATTGAAAACTTGTCCTGAAAGTGAAAAATCTGTCATTCCTATTTGAACAATCGTTGATATAAGCTGTTTTTTCTTTGGTGGGGGAATATAATCGAAGTTTCCAGAATACTTTCGTGTACTCACAAGTTTGGGTCTATTTAATAAGATAACGTCAACCGAGGCTTGTGTGAACTTTTTGTTAATATCTATTGCAGTCACCGAATATCCTTCTCGATATCTGGTTTTTTTACACGAAGTAGTTCCAAAATTAACGATTAATGTGTAATTATCCCCATCAGATAACTGAAACACATTTGAAATGTGACGATGGCCATTTAAAACTAAATGAACATCGCAGTCGAGAATTGCCTTGATCGCATCTCCTGCATCATTTAAAGCACTTCTTTCTCTCCCTGTGTAAGGGATGGGAAGTGTTTGATGATGGAACACAAGCGTTTTAAACCAGTTGTCAGGTAAACTTTCAAATTCTTCATAAATCCTACTGATGCCCTTAGGGCCTAACCATCCAGTATTAACATCTGGTTCCGTTGAATCTAAGCCGAGGAACTTCACTTTATTAACTTTGTCTTCCTTTATGAAAAAACGGGGACCTATATATTCTTCCCATAATAAATCACCTACATTTTTAGAATCGTGATTCCCAGGAACAATAAGAAAGGGTTTTTTCAATAAACTCAAATATTTTTGAGCTGTTTCATAATGTGAAATAGTCCCCTCATCTGTCAAATCACCCCCACAAATAACAAAATCACTCTCAACGTTATTGATATACTCTATCCCTCGTTTAAACATATCTTCATTGAATTTCCCACCAATGTGGGTGTCCGAAAAAGCTACAATTCTCATACTGAAACATCTCCATTCACTGGAGCTTATCTACCTCAAACACTAATCTCCCTCTGGAAAAACATTTCCAAAAGTTACAAACTCACCTTTTTTCATCTCAGCTCGTAGTTGAGTGATTTCCTCATGCTCTTCCATGGTTAAATCTTCAAATCCCAAAAAATTATCAAGCTTTGCATTTATTTCTAGAAGAAGACGTTCAATCTTGTTCATTTTCGTTAATAATGCGTCCGATATTTTGGAAACCTCTTACAAACTTCTCTAGCAAGAAATAATATTAAGTTATGGATTTAATATAAATAAAAATGGATCCTAGTTGAATATCATTAATCAAAATGCATTGTTCAAACAATTGGAAGCAATCAATAATTCACTTAGTATATTAGTAGAAAAATATGTATTATATACAAAGTTTACTTTTATTTATGTCAGTTGTTAAACTTAAACAGAAAGAGGAGTTAGACCAATTAGTCGCCACACTAACACTTCGATTAGGCAGAAAAGTGTCTCTACAATCCGTTCTTGATGCCAGTATTAAATTATCATCCTTACATATTGATGAATTAGAAGCTCATTTTTCTGATAAACCACATCTCTCCAAATCGAGGGTTAAGGAGATTTTAGACATGGCAGAAGAATTTAAGGTTAGTACGAAAGGATCTTTAGATGAAGATATATATGGGAAATAGTAATCGTGGCTATATTTTTAGATACAGGTTTTTTCTTTACTCTTCTAAGCAAGCAAGACATGGAGTACGAACGTGCACAAGAAATACTTAAAGGTCTGGCTGATGAAGATACGGGAGAATTTTTACTTCTGATTTTGTTATGGATGAGTCAATGACATTGATGAATGTTAGAACTCGTGGGCAACGGAAGGATTTACTGGAAACCTCATTATAAAATTCTTTTCATTCAAGTGGAGAGAAATAATTATTGGGCTAATGGAGGATATTTACCGATTTCTATAAGAATTTGTTCAATTAAAAGATAATATTTTGATGAAATTGATGTTAAATCAGAGATAATACAAGCACTAGGAATTTGTGAGACGTTTTTGAAGTTTCTCTAAATCCTCATTTAGCTAAGCGATTTTATTCACACTATCTTCACAGGAAATCATTATTATTTTCGTTTATCTATTCTTATTTATTTCTTGATTAATCCGGGTAAATACGAATTTAAATTCCTCTATTAGATAATATGTTTCTATATCTGCTTTCTTAGCATTATTTGCTTGAGTTTTATCATTTGTAATCAGGATTGAGGAAGTCTTTTGAGCAGTCGCTATGAAATAAAGATCGATTGCTCGCCCATGTATTTTGGGGGCTAATTCTTTAGCTATTTCATATATTTCTTCTTCATTAATAATATTAATTTCATTTTCTATTCTTTTAACAAATTTTTTTATGTCTATTGACTTTCTACCCAAAACACATGTCAGTTCAATAAGAAAAACTCGTGGTTCATAGATTGTTAATTGTGGTGTTAATTCTAGGAGTTTCTGAGCAATCTCCTTACGTTTTACATCATTAACAAACCTATCCAAATATATTGAAGTATCGAGAACTAGAACCATCTGGTTATCGCCTTGTTGATAAGTAATCGTCTACTTCTTCTACACTAAATTCTAAGCCATTTTCAAATTCATTGAGGATTTTTGGAAGATTTTGTGCCTTTTTAGTTCCTAGGATTTGGAGTATATATTCTTCTCCTTCCACAAATCCTTTTACTTCTTGAACTGGCTTAAAAACCCCGTTCTCTAAACGCGCACGGATTATCTTTTCTGGTTTTGAAGTCATCTAATATTACCTCATTAGAATTATGATATTGAAATTAATAATCGTATTTAAACTTAATTTGTTTTAGTAACTGATTTGAAATTACTCCCTTAATTCCTTACTAATCCTCATTTAAATGACTTAAAGTACGGAGAATTTCTTATCTTCGCTCAAGATCCCACGTAATATTACTTATTCTTTTATTGTTACCTATATTTGTAGTTCGAGAGCTGCAGTATTCATTGAAAACTCATGGAAAGCAAACGATAACAGAAGAAATACCAGTCATAAGTGAGCCTGATGAATCTCTGACCATAATAAATAGACCATCCCACTCAAATGATGATTTTACGGTTATTACCTCTACAAGAACACACACAAACAATGAAGTTACCGTTATTAACCCTACAACATCACCTATACAAGATGTCAAGTTTGAACACTTAAGCGCACCATCTCTAATCAGATATTGTGCATACAAATCGATGATATAGATCGTTCTACTGATCGGATTATACTACGTAAAAAGAGTCACTTGTGAAAATTAATTTAAGGAAAAGAAAGGAGGGACATAGACTGTGAATAAGAATGGTAAAATTCGTGACATTTGACAAATTTACTGCTGAGACTGTAGTCTTACCTTTAATTAAAAAGAATGGATCTTATGAGGAAATACCCGAATTATTCAAAAAACAGATACAATTGATAATTAATTTAAAGGATTTTAAAGGTAATGTAGGTGAATTAAAGACTACTTATTTGCCTAATACCCCAAAAGGGATTAAAAGATTAATAATTGTAGGTTTAGGAACTAAAGATAAACTTTCCGCAGAACAGATCCGACGAGCGTTTGGTAAAGTCGGTAATTACCTCCGAGCAGAAAAAATTATGACCACAGGTGTCTATTTCTCAAGTATTATTGGAAAATATCCTGAAAGTGTTTTTGAGGGCATTTATCTAGGGAATTATCGCTTTTTGAAGTACCGAACCAAGAAAGATGAACTAACCCCCGAATTGGATGAGATAATTGCGATAATAAAACCAGAGGAAAAAGATTTAATTGAAAAAGCGGAGAAATACGCAAATGCAACAGCACTGGGAACTAATTTAGCACGAAACTTAGGAAATACACCGAGTAATGATGCTACTCCAACTTATCTAGCAGAAGAAGCTCAAAAACTCGAAGAATCTGGAATAAAAGTAACAGTATTGGATACTGAAGCAATTTTACAGGAAAAAATGAATCTGTTTTTAGCAGTAGCTAAAGGTTCTATTGAAAGTGATCCCCCTAAGTTCATAATAATGGATTATAATCCCAAAAATGCGTCTAAAACATTGTGTTTAGTTGGTAAGGGAATCACTTTTGACACTGGAGGCATTTCTATCAAGCCAAGTGATGGAATGGAGAGAATGAAGTTTGATATGAGTGGAGCTGGTTTAGTTATTGGTGCAATGAAGACCATTGGACTCACAAAACCGAATATCCGTGTAGTAGGATTGGTGCCTGCAACTCCTAATGTTCCTGATGCTAATGCATATCGTCCAGGAGATATAATTACAAGTCGAAGTGGTTTAAAGGTAGAAATCATCTCGACAGATGCGGAAGGACGTAATCTTCTCGCAGATGCGTTGGATTTTGCTAAAAAATATGATCCAGACATGGTAATGGATTTTGCCACGTTAACAGGATCAATGAGTGTAGCGTTAGGACAAATAAATGCGGGGTACTTCTTAAATGAAAACGCTGAGAAAAATCCTGAACTAAGTAAAATTATTCATATTGTAGGAAGGAAGAGTGGGGATTACGTATGGCAAATGCCACTTGATGAGGAATATTTTGAACGATTAAAGAGTCCTTATGCTGATTTTAAACATACAGGTGGAAGACCAGGTGGAGCAGTAACAGCAGCAATGTTTTTAAAACAATTCACGGATTACCCATGGGCTCATTTTGATATCGCTGGTGTTGCATATTCAGAAGATACATTGGGTGGAAAAACTAAGAGGTATTATAATCCAACAAAGGGTGCTAATGGTTTTGGTGTCCGCTTAATAGCCGAATTCATAAGAAAATGGTCAAGTAATTCCAAAATACTTTAACGATAGTAGAAATTAGCGGGTTATTAATTTTACAGTTTTAAATATTATATTAGAGTTAGATGTGTCTGAAGTATAGCTTATGCACTCGATTATGATACCATAGTGGAAGTAAGTGAAGGGACTTACGCTATACCAGTGTATAACCAATACTTGCCAAAAGAGATCTATGGTACTTGACACAATTCAGAGTCCGATATCTATTGCTATAAACCACGTATTGCGAAAGCTCACCTTAATGCCGCTGGTTACTTTGATAGAGACAAGGATGGAGTCCATGAGATCCCTCAAGATGGACCATTACCATTCTATCTCAGAATTCTGCAAACTATCGCCGAAGCAATACTCTGGTTCTGGTTTAAGTGGCTAGGATTTGGCTAAGAGTCTCTTTTTTCGAAAATAACAAGGATATTATGAAATAAATCCTTCCTTTCCTTTTTTTTCTTTATTTTCAAGCTAAAAAGATTTCTTGTGTAACAAACGTAAAATAGAACGAATAAGTATTAAATATTCACTCATTAATGAGAAGATTATATTATAGGTCTAATTGTTCAAAGTGACTAGAATAGGAAATTAGGATTCAGAGTTCTTATCATTTTGTACATCTAACCATGCCAATATTTGAGTTTTAAATTTTAAGAAATCTTTCTCTATTACTCTCAAACTTTCAAAGAGTATTTTGTGATTGATATTTCTATATTGATGTACAATGATGTTTCACATTTTGATTAAAGAGACAAAATTATCTGTAATTTCTTTATCCAAAACCCCCAGAGTTCCAAGACTTTACATACATTCAGCATATGATTTTGGCGCTGCCACATTTGAATTTGCGACGATATGAGTACATATATCAAGCATAATTTGACTTAAGATTTCAAAGATACGTTCCCCTTGCAGTTGTAGATCAATATCTTCAAGAAATAAGTCTTCGGATTTGGCTAAGATATGTTTTAAAACTGTTAAATATCTTTTCGAGAAATTTAATTTATCTTCAATTAATAGCGGATCTATTGGCATTCTAACACCTAATTTATAGTGCTTAAAGATTGATTAAGATAATTTTTATACCAAATGATGTAGTCATAATACTCGTTGAGCAATCTCTCAATGAATTGAGTTCTATACACTTCAGATTTTTCGTAGATTATTAATCCCTGAGAGATTACTCTGAATTGAATATAAAGGGGGAGATATTCAAGAATTATTATCTCAAGGGTCTCAAGTTTAGTCATTTCCCATGCTTTAACATTCAATTCTGTCCAGAGTGTTAATTTTCCTTTACTAGTAGTATCCTCATATTTTGGGAATGAAACAAATATATCGATGTCACTCCACCAGTGTTGTTGATTTCTTGCCCACGATCCTCCAAGATATGCAAATTTAATGTCAAACTCGTGAAATAAGGAATTTAAATCCCTTTTTAACTTATTAAGAAGAGCTTGACTGGAATCTATCTCTTCCTGTTCCCGAAATACCATTATAACTCACTGCTGATAACAGCATTAACATATTGACATTTATTTAAGATCTTCGTAGTCGTTCTAATTTCTTTCTCTAATAGTTCCATCGCTACCTCTTCAATTTTGGTTTAAGAAGTATTTTTTCAGTCACTAAATACTTGATTTTATTTGAAGATATGATGGAATACGTTAACAATCAAACTTAATAAGCTCTATCTTTTGATGGATTAGACATAGAAGAAGACTATTAACGATGGAATTAACTGTAACTCGGCTTTATTTTGGATATGGGGTTCCAATGTGCATGTCTTGAAATATTTTCTAAGTTACCTCTTACGTAGAAAGCAACTTGCTTTTGGGGTAGTTATACTAGTTATGATTAGCCAGATATTGGAATTAACCATTCCTTTAATCTTAGGATGGACAATAGATGCAATTTTGAATTCGTTAGAAGAAGATAATTTTCACATCAACATTGTTTTAACTGGTGCTCTAATTATTGTTGTGATCGCGATAATTCGCGGTATTTTTTTCTTCATTGGACGATATATGGGCTATATTCAAGGAGAAAGTGCAATTTATGAGATCCGAAAGGACTTATTTGAGCAATATGAAAATAGTAGTCTTTCATTCTTTGATAAACACCATACAGGCGACTTAATGGCTAGAGCAACAACAGATTTAGAGCCAATGAGTGAATTCATGATCTGGGGCCAACGAATCATCATTCAAGCTGTCGTATCTTACATAGGGATCTACCTGGTTCTATTTACAATTGATACTCGACTATTCTTATTGATAGGAATTGTTTCTCCTACTCTACTCATTCTAGCTTATTCTGCCTCTCGACGACTTGGGCCGTTATATTTTGACATTAGAACTCAATATGGTCATTTGACTACAGTTATTCAAGAGAGTATTACGGGTATGCAAATAGTTAGAGCTTTTAATGCCGAAGATAGGGAAAAGGAAAAGTTTGACAAAGATAATCTAGCTTATAGAGACTTACGAGCTGAAGCATTGAAAATTAGATCAATCTACTTACCTATGGTTTTATTCTTGATCAACCTTCTAATAACTCTTCTCATTTTCTTGGGAGGACTCCTCGTTATGGAAAAAGAAATGAGTACGGGTGCCTTTGTTACTCTCTTCACTTACTTTGCGATGCTTGCTATGCCTACTCGCTTTATGGTTTTTTCACTAATTGTCTATCAAAGAGTTCATGCCGCAGGTAATCGTGTATTTACTTTATTAGAATTACCGACAGAAGTCTCAGATAATGTAGACGCGGTTATTTGTCCAGATGGAACTCCAACAATTCAATTTGAAGATGTTACATTTTCATATGATACCAAACTGGTCCTTTCAAATATTTCGCTCACAATTCATCCTGGTGAGAAGGTTGCGATTTTAGGATCAACAGGTTCGGGAAAGAGTACCTTAGTCTCATTAATCCCCCGATTTTATGACCCTACAACGGGTTTGATAAAAGCTAATTTTTCATATAAAAGTTTTAATCTTCAGGAACTGGAACTTAAGAGCTGGCGAGAAAAATTTGGGATTGTCCATCAAGAGCCATTTTTATTTGGACGTTCTATTTCAGAAAATATAACTTTTGGAGTCCCTATGGTCTCAATGGATGAAATCCAAGAGGTAGCTAGAATTTCTCAAGTTGACGAGTTTGTTCGAGATTTCCCCGAAAAATATGACACGATCATTGGTGAAAGGGGAGTAACACTAAGCGGTGGTCAGAAACAAAGAATAGCAATTGCGCGAATGTTACTAAGAAAACCAAATATCATGATCCTCGATGATGCCACCTCTTCTGTTGATATAGCAACAGAAAATGCTTTTCAAGAGGCTTTTGATGAATTCCTTACGCTTTCTCCTTATAAACATACAGTAATCTTTAATACACACCGCCTTTCCACGATCAAGATGGCTGGTCGAATTATAATAATGAATCGGGGAGAAATAATCGAAGAAGGAACCCATGATGAATTGATGAAGAGTGGGAGAATCTATCCAATTCTTTGGGAAACACAAGAAGCAGGTATGGCTGATATAAAAATCGCTCTTGAACAAATTGCGCAAGAATTGGATAATTAATACGAGGCAAATTTAGATGACAAAAAAAGATAAGAAGGATGAAGAGGATCAAAGAGATTTACTGGCTAAAAAATATTCAGACAAAGAGCTTATTAAGCGATTACTGCAATATATGTATCCATATCGGCATATTTTTGGTTTAGCATTGATTGCGATGTTTATAGGAACGCTGCTTGACATACTCCAACCCGTTATTCTAAAAATAGCCATAGATGATTATATAATTCCAGGGGATGCTGATGGTTTAGCCTTGACTGCAATATTATATTTTATAGTCGCTCTTATATCATTTTTATTAACTGTGATTTCATCCTACTTTACAACAATCAAGGGATTGGACATTGTTACAGAAATTCGGAAAGATACTTTTTACAAATTACAGAAATTAGACATGGAATATTATCACAAAGAAGCCACTGGTCGAATAATCTCAAGAGTTACCTCGGATACAGAACGACTTATTGACCTTTTGTCAACAGGAATTATTGACGCTTTTGTTAACACTATCTTTCTTTTTATTCTGTTTATTATCCTATTCCTTCTAAATACAACCTTAGCTCTAACAGTGTTATTTTTTTTCCCCTTTTTGGCTGCTTTTATCATTTTTCTCAGAATTAAAACTCGTATTGCATGGCAAAAGACAAGAACAACGTTAGCGAAAGTGACAGGATCATATCAAGAGACAATTTCTGGAATTAAGGTATCAAAAGCATTCGTCGCCGAAGATTATCTCCAAAAAGAATTTGAGGAATTAAATTTAGAGAATTATGAAGCCCGTGTCAAAGCATTATTGTTATTCGCAATCATGTTTCCTACCATGGATATTCTCATTGCTTGTGCGACAGCCTTGGTTTTAACCGTGGGAGGGGTTTCAGTGGGTCAAGAAACAATGACCGTAGGAACATTAGTAGCCTTCTTAGCTTATTTAGGAAGAATTTCACGACCTATATTCCTTCTTTCGAACTTCTTTAATACTTTTCTTGCTTCCATGGCTTCCACAGAACGGATTTTTGACATCCTTGACCGGGAATCAACAGTTGTACCTTGGGGTTCTGAGAAACCCTCCAAGATTCAAGGGGGAATCCAGTTTCGTGAGGTTACTTTTGCATACGAAACAGAAGGTTCACCTGTCCTATCAAAAGTAAATTTTACTATCCCTCCAAAAAGCACCGTAGCTCTAGTAGGTCATACTGGCGCAGGAAAAACAACGATAACAAATCTTCTATGTCGGTTTTATGATTTCAAAGAAGGAGAAATCCTCTTAGACGGAAAAGATATTCGTTATTTTGACGTCCAAGAATATAGAAATTGGTTTTCTGTTATTCCCCAGGATTCATTTTTATTTTCTGGGACTATCAAAGAGAATCTATTATATGGTAATCCAAACGTTACCGATGAGGAAATTGAACGAATCCTACTTCGGGTGGGGGCTTATGATTTTGTAATGGGACTTGGATTGGATGCAGAGGTAGGTGAACGGGGCACCCGTCTATCAATAGGGGAACGGCAACTATTATGTTTTGCACGGGCACTTCTTTCTGATCCGAAGATTCTCATATTAGATGAGGCTACATCTTCCGTCGATGCTCATACTGAATTAATAATACAACAAAGTCTTCAGAATATACTTGAAAATAGAACAGCAATTTTAATTGCCCACCGTTTGAGCACCGTTCGATCGGCAGACAATATTATTGTTCTAGGAGATGGTAAAATTCAAGAGATGGGGACATTTCAGGAACTGTTGGACAAACAGGGAATTTTTGCGGATTTGTATCAGAAGCAGTTCAGCGGACAAGAAGTTCTCTCATGATACTTTACTAAGTATCTTTGAATTTAGATGTATAAGATTCATCTTGGAGAATTACTTATAATAGATCGATATAGAATAATAAAACTGAGATATAAATGTTATCGAAATTAAGAAAGAAATTACCTCAATTGCAGGATATAATAACATTAGTAGAAAAGTATCCTGTTAATTTTGGTTACGTATTTGGTTCTATCATAAAAGATTTAGAAGGTCCTTTGAGTGATCTTGACATTGCCCTCTACTTAGACGATGAGATGACGAATTATCAACGTCATCAATATAGGCTAAAACTTCTAGCAAGTTTAGATGAAATTTTTACGCAAAAAGCGATTGACTTGATCATTTTAAATGACGCGACAATTTCACTAGCATATTATATCATAAAAGATGGAGTTCTTTTTTATGATTATGCTCCTAATGAGAAACAACGTGTGGAAGAAGAGATTATTTTGCGATACTTAGATTATAAACCATTTGCAGAGAATTTCAATAAATGGCAATCAAATGCAATCCTAGGAAGTGATAGCCACGATTGACTATGATATTGTTGCAGCGAGGATTGCTAAAATTCGGAAAATGTTAACATACTTAAAAGAAGTCCCAACAACAACCAAGGAAGAATATGAAAAAGACATGCGCCAACAACTAATAACCGAGAGAAGTCTACAAATAACTGCTCAAGCAATCTTAGATATAGGGAATCACATCATCGCCCATTTCGGCTGGGGTAAACCCGAATCTTATCGTGAAATTATTAGTATTTTGATAGCTAATGAAATTGTGTCGGAAGAACATAAATCGCAATTAGAGGGACTGGCAGGCTTAAGAAACATTTTAGTCCACGGTTATTTAGCTATCAATCCAAACATTTTGTATGAAGATGTTGTAAATGGAATTAAGACGATTGAAGAATTCATCTGTGAGATTGAAAAAAGATTTAGTCCCAAGTTTGACAAAACATCAAATTCAGAAGGTTAGGAAATTACTTGTGGAAGGAACTCATATATTAGGTAAAATTAACATCTTGTTTAGAGAAAACAATCTCAAACACTACTCTCTCTCTGGAAAAACATCTTCAAAAGTTACAAACTCACCTTCTTTCATCTCAGCTCGCAATTGAGTGATTTCCTCATGCTCTTCCTTGGTTAATTCTTCAGACATTCTGGGAATGTCAGTGCAGGTCAAACTATCGATGTTAATGTCAGTACAGGTCAGACTCTTGATGTTAAGCTAAAAAATAAAAGAGATTTTTCCATTCATGCGTGGGTGGTAACTCCAAACTGGATATTGAGTAATGTTACTGAGTTCAATCTTAATCCGTATCAAGAGCTTGGCATTAAATTGTCGATTAGTCCAGAAGCATCTGTAGGAATGAATGATATAGTTGAAATTATTTCGCAGGCGCGGGAGTTTCCTGATATTCACATTTCGGTGTATGTTGCCCATGGGAAATCCTCTTCCTCTCAGAATGGATTTTTCATCTTCCTAGCGGTCTTATCATTATTAGTTACCTCTGGAGTGAGTGGATTTGCTTTCTATCAGAGAGATGCTATTGGGAAAATTATAGCGAATTTGAAGAATAATCGGATGGCTAATCCAGCAATAGATACCCCTACATCGTCACCCCCTAATATTTTAGTTACACCTAATGGGACATTTACAGATGTCGTTACACAAATAGTTTGGGATACTATTCAATTTCGCTGGGAGACTATTCTATCTGAAAGCGAACTCAAAGTTGTTGAGATCCTTTTTCATAACGGAAGTATGAATCAGCAATCAATTGCAGATCAAATGGAAGTTTCAAAAATGATGATGTCGAGACTCTTATCGCGACTTGAAAGGAAGAGAATCCTGTTTCGAGACCGTTCTGGGATGAGTAACAAGGTAAAACTCAATATGGAGCGGTTATAACATGGTATTGGATTGCAATCAACTTATATTGACATCGTTATAGAGAGAGGTAGTTTAGATATTTAGATATAAATTGAGCTACACTACACTGTGAACATTCAGCATTAACAAGAATACAGAAATTTCTACATTTGAAACCTCTAACAACCTTCAATCTACTCTTAGATTTGTATGAGAGATATGTAAGTAATTGAGTAATAGTTTCTTTATGCGGATTGCATACTCTTCTCTACAAGAGTAATAATTTCAGAGGATACTGGTTCTAGTACACGCTTACGTGCATGGTGAATTTCAATTCCCAATACATTTCCTTTTTCATCAACGTCAAATCTAATATCTTCAGTCACTTCTTGAGAATCTGCTAGCGCTCCTTCTCGAACTTGGATATAAAGAATATCCATTTCTGCATCATACCAACTCTTTCTTATTTTATCGGTCAGTTTTGAGCCACCTTTTTTTATTGACTTTTCTTGTTGTTTCTTTATCTAGTTTTGAACATGGATAAATAGTTACAATTTTCCGAGTTTCTTCGTCAATAATAACTGGAATTATTGCTGGTCGAACTCCAACTTTCAATTTAATCTCACTAATTATAATAAAGGTATTGTCTTGTGTATCAAAAAATAATGGGCGGGTACTCTTAACAATCTGTTCGATCTTTGATCTGTCCAGTTGATAGAGCTTGATCTTTTTCAATGCGTGATCGCTGAATGTAACTTCCATAAC
>JAEOTF010000436.1 GCA_016840025.1 Candidatus Hodarchaeota archaeon | reverse complement strand
CGAGATCATTATAATTGAGTAACCATAAACTGCCAGCCCAATAGATATGATTGACAGCGGAACAGATGCTTCCAGATATTTTTGTCCAGCTAATATTTCAATAACCAAGGGGGATAAAATACTAAATCCAACACACGCCGGGATTAATACCATTGATAAATATCGACTTGATGTCTTAAGAGACTTTGAAACTTTATCTATTCCAGCTTTAGCATAGATCTCGCTCACTCCAGGAGTCACACTCGTATGCAAAGGCACTACTAAAAAGAGGTTTAAGCTCATCACTGCAGTCAAAGCCACAGTGTATACACCTAAGTTTTCAACACCCAATAGATTCAGAACTATAAAACGATCGATAGAATCTGAAATATAAATTAGCAGTGTAAAAATCATCATAGGTATTGAAAAATTTAGGAGAGTTCTTACAGATACCCTATCATAATCTGTATTTTTTATTTCGGCATGATTATTTGATAAAAAGCAGTATAATGACATTAATGTCAACAAAATAAATGCTACATAAAGTACAATGTACCCAATGAAAACTGCTGCGATCCCAAACCCAAGAAATAGCAGTATTATAGAGAATACAACTCTAATAATTTGAGATGTGAATCTGAATAAAGCTAAAGTTCGGAATTGCTGTAATCCTTGCAAGAATCCCATAAATATAAAACCCATAATCGCAAACATAGTCACCACTGAAGCAATTTTAAATAGATATGAATAGATGTTGGTTCCGAATAGTAAATTTGAAAGATGATTTGAAGAAATAAATTGTATTAAGAAAAAGGTAAATGCAGATATTGTGGATATTTTAAAAATAAGCTTGACGGTTCGAACCGTATTATCAATTTGATCTTTCCCATTAAAAAATGCAATGAATCTTGATGCGGCTGCATTTAATCCGAGAATTCCGAGCGTTGTTAAAATCATATAAAATAGATAGATCGTACCATAGATTCCCATTTCCTCTTTATTGACAATTCTAGCAAAAACCATGAAAAAAATTAAACCCAAAACAATGTTACCAAAGTTTTGAGCACTTAGAATGGTCGCGCCTTTAGCTGTTCTGATTAAAACATTCTTTTCTTCCAAATAGATCCACTAAGATTTTTTCAAGTAAACTGGCGCATTTAATCTTCATTTAAATTGTAATTGTGATACAAATAGTAATCAAGAATATCATCTGGCAAGCTTTGTAACTTGCTTTATCATGAAATCTGTTATATCAATTGTATCTGACAATAGTTCCATTCTCTTCCTTTGTGCTTTTTGCTTTGTATCAGCGGCTTTCAAGAGTTGTATACCTTTTTCTACGGATGAATATTGATCATTTTCTGATTTAGTATAGTTAAAGACTAATCCATATTTTTTCTCCTGTTCATCTGTATATCCTCTACCATCATCGTCCAGATATATTGCATTAGTCCCAAGGACAGCTGCCTCTGAAGCCATAGTAGCACTCTCACTGTATAATAAGGTAGAATAATAAATCAATGAATGTATCTTTTCAGGCGATAGATCTAATTTATAATATTCCAGATCTTTTGGTAGATCACTTTCGGATGTAATGAAAACTCTTCCAAATTTACTAAATTCTTTAATAGCTCTAATCTTTGTATCATGGGAAATTTTTTTCTGACCCAGGTCATGACTTGCGCCATATGAAACAAATCGTAAAATTGTGAATTTTTCATCTTGCGATAAACCTAGACTTTTAAGAACACTACCGTTTGGAGTGAAATATCTTGGATGCAAATAACTTAGTTCTTGATAGCCATCATATCGAAGATTTTTCTTTCCTAATTTTTTTCTATAACACGAGGGAGTTATGAATTTAGTACAAAACATATAGACTATGAAATTTGTTAGCTTTGCACACTCTGTATCATAGAAAACTAATGATGGAACTCTAAAAAATTTTCCAACTGGGGCTTCAGTTATTCCCATTATTCCCATCAGAAGATCAGGAGAAAAATCTTTTACAATCTTTGAGAATTTATGATTTCGAATGATCAATTCTTTAATGAGATTTAATTTGGTTTTTCCTATCGAACTTATCTTAATATAGTTTATCCCATATTTCTCAAGCAAATAAGTTGCAATTTCTTTTTCTCTTGCAGTAACTTTGATTTCGTGACCCTTTTCTTCCATTATTCTAATAAAATTCTTAAAGAAATGAACATGTGCCGGATGTTTTATATCAATTAAGATTCTCATTCTAGATCGTTCAGGCTCATTCAATTGAAAATATTAAGCACTATATAATTAATGATAAAATAAAATCAATTTTTTGGAGCATATGTATTAGTCAATCTTCTCAGATTCGAGCTCTGTTTTTTTCATATAATATAGAATTTTTTCTGTAAATTTCCTTTCAACCCCAATCATGTCTGCCAGTAAACCAAGTATGATTATCTGAAAACCAACTATCAAGAATATGGCAGTCAATATGGCAGAGGGAAGATAAGGAGTCACTAGCCCAGTCATAATGAAATGGATTAATACTCGTAAACCTATTACTATACCGATAATAGACAATATTCCCCCAATCGCAAAGAATGTTTTTAGAGGCTTATAATTAGTATAAGTTCTCAGAATTGTTATACCAGATCTCCTAGAATAACCAAAAATGCTAGTTATGAGTCTTGACTTTCCTTCAGCTCTTTTTGAGAATGTGCATGGAACTTCTACAATAGTTAGACCTTTGTATGCTGCTTGGATTATTGTTTCTTGCACATAGGTGTACCCAGAAAGTACATTAAGCCTTAACGCTGCATATTTTGAGAAGGCTCGAAATCCTGTCTGAGCATCCGATATTGGAATACCTGATAGATAACTCGTGACCTTCGTCGCTAAGATATTACCAATTTTCTTGCTCTTCGACATGTATTCTATGGATCCTTTAAATCGGGATCCTAAAACTATGTCCGCCTTCCCATCTTTAATGGGGTTTACCAATTCCGGTATTTCTT
>JAEOTF010000435.1 GCA_016840025.1 Candidatus Hodarchaeota archaeon | reverse complement strand
TAGTTGAGTTAGACCTGGAAAAAGCCCTCGTTTCCATAGAGAAAACGAGGCTTGTTTGTGTCAGTATATGAGGACGCTACCCAATTTTTCAGAAAACAATGTGTGTTAATTTTCTAAGTAATGAAAATGGATTGGAAATACTCATTAGATTGTTTAATCTATAGAGAGTTGATTCTTGTGAAGTGATGATTTAAATGTCCACTAATCCCTATGACTTTCGTATTGCTTCTAATGAGGATATTTATGAAGGAAAGACAACCGATATTTATTTTTTTAGAACGAAAGACATATTAGAAAAGGAGAAAGTAGATTGTTATGTTGCAGCAGAATTTAGTGCATCCAGTATGCCTGAATCCTCTTGGGGTGTGGTTGCAGGGATAAATGATGCTGTTTCATTGTTAGAAGGATCAGCGGTTGATGTTTTTGCAGTACCAGAAGGAACTATTGTAAAACAATATGATAATTCGGGTTTACGGATTCCAATCATGCTGATAGTTGGTGATTATTTACAATTTGGAGTTTATGAGACACCAATTCTAGGACTTCTCTGTTCACAAAGCGGTATGGTTACAAGATCTCTGAAGATTAGGAACAAAGCTAAGGATAAATTACTACTTTCTTTTGGTGCGAGACGTGCTCATCCAGCAATTACCCCAATAGTCTCCTATTCAGCTTATATCGGAGGTTGTGATGGAGTCAGTTGTATTGAAGGAGCGAAGAAACTTGGGATTCAACCTTCTGGAACGATCCCTCATGCTTTGATTATTATCATGGAAGATCAGCAAAAGGCATGGGTTTCATTCGACAAACACATTGATCCTCAGGTACCTCGTGTAGTTTTGGTAGATACATATTCTGATGAGAAAGTAGAAAGCATAATGGCTGCTGAAGTGATTTCAAATCTTTGGGGTGTGAGGTTAGATACCCCAGCGTCTCGAAAAGGGAGTTTCAAAGAAATAATTCGTGAAGTAAGGTGGGAGCTGGACCTACGAGGTTTTAATAAAGTTAAAATTTTCGTTTCGGGAGGATTAGGAGAAAAAGAAGTAGCAGAGTTAGTTGATGTAGTAGATGGCTTTGGTATAGGCAGTGCGATAAGTGCTGCACCCCCCATAGATTTTGCAATGGATTTAGTAGAAAAAAAAACTAACAAAGAATGGAAACCTTGTGCAAAAAGGGGAAAACTATCTGGTCGAAAACAAGTTTGGCGATGTTCTAATTGTTTTAGTTTCAATGTGAGAATATTAAATGCAGAGACAAGTTCTTGCCCCTTTTGCGGAAATGAAATGAGTAGATTACTCGAAAAAGTCATTGAACAGGGGAGGCGTGTTAAACCAATAAGAAACCCATCAGAGATACGAAGCTCAATCCTCAATCAGTTAAGTCAATTTAAAGAGTATTTAACCTAAATTTATTATCGTTGTCCAATAATCAAGATGATAGAAATGAGTATGAAGATTTCAGATGTTCCGTTAGAATCCATAGTCAATATAGAAAAAAGAGATGCTCTTTTAGTTATTGATATGCAATATGATTTTCTACCAGGTGGAGCGCTTCCCGTAGAGGAAGGGGATACTATAATACCAGGAATCAATAAATTAACAGATTTATTTTATGAAAAAGAGCGAATAATAATTTTTACACAAGATTGGCACCCTAAAAAGCATGGTTCATTTGCTAGTGAATATTCGGAAAAGGAACCTTATGATACTTTTGAAGCTCCAGGATTGGGACCAGTACTCTGGCCAGATCACTGTGTTCAAGGCACTAGAGGAGCGGAATTCGCATCAACACTAAATACCGAACGGGGACACCTGATAGTACGTAAAGGCTATCATTCCAAAATTGATTCTTATTCTGCTTTTCTTGAAAATGATCAGGTCACTTCTACAGGTTTAGATGGTTATTTAAAAGGATTAGATATTCAGAGGATTTTTTTGTGTGGCTTAGCCTTAGATTATTGTGTATTTTACTCTGCTATCGATGCAAAGGCTCTAGGATTTGATGTAGTTTTCATCTTGGATTTATCAAGACCTGTAGGTGCTCCAGAAGACAGTGTATCAAATGCGCTGCTGAAAATGGTTGAAGAAGGAATATTCTTCACTATTCGTGAAAATATTCAATAAATGGACTTAGATTAGTTTGGTAACCAATTTCCATCATCTGTTTTTTTAGATACCAATGGAAGGTAGGTATCTTGAGTATATTTCTTTACCATGGCTCTTGTAGCGAAATTAGGAACAACTGTCTTGATGGATTCACGAACCATTTCTAACCAACCACGGGGAATTTTGTCCCGATCACGCTGATAGAAAAGTGGAATAAGCTCATTTTCAAGAGTATCATATACTGATTCGGCATCTTCTTGATCTTGTTTATTTTGATCTTTATATTCATTTTCTTTGCCGATAGCCCATCCATTGCCGCCATTATAAGCTTCAGGCCACCAACCATCTAGGATAGAGAAATTTATAACCCCGTTCATTGCAGCCTTTTGACCAGAAGTACCGCTGGCTTCTAGAGGGCGACGAGGGGTGTTTAACCAAACATCTGTTCCCTGTACCAGATATCGGGAGATTTGCATATCATAATTCTCAAGAAAAGCAATTCTACCACCTAAAGTAGGGTCAAGGGCCATTTTATAGATTTTCTGTAGCATGGCTTTACCAGGTTCATCTGCAGGGTGAGCTTTACCCGCAAAAATAATTTGAATTGGTTGATAAGGGTCAAGTAGGAGTTTCTTCAGTCGGTCCATATCAGAGAAAATTAAACCAGCTCGTTTATAGGTTGCAAAGCGTCTCGCAAAACCAAATGTCAATGTTCTAGAACCGAACAAGGACCCACCTGCGTAGATCTGGCGTGGGTCTTTACCACTCCGTAAAGCTGTTCGTGCCCACTCACGAAGATGGTAGAAAAGGCGGTCTTTAACTCGTAGTCGTGTATCCCAAAGTTCTTTGTCAGGAATATCATCGAGCTTCTGCCAGAGAAGACGATCATCTTGTTTATTTAGCCAGTCATCTCCTAAGTAACGATCAAACAAAGCTTGAACAGGACCTGCTATCCAAGTTGGCACATGAACACCATTGGTAATTCCAATAAAGTTAACTTCTGGACTTGGATTTCCAGGGAATTTCTTGAAATCTTTCCACATTTCTTTACAAATTTTAGCATTTAATTGAGAAACACCATTACGAATTTTTGATAAACGGATCCCAAGAGCTGTCATGTTAAATAAAGGACCCCATCCAGCGTCATGAGTTCCTAAACTCATGAAGGTCTCTTTATTAATCCCTAAACCTTCCCAATATTCACAGAAATAGCGCTCCATAAGATCAAAAGAGAAAGTATCATGACCTGCAGGTACAGGAGTGTGACTGGTAAACACCGTTGAATTACGGACTAAATTCATTGCTTCATTAAAAGAATAGCCGTCTTTAACGAGTGTTTCTATTCGATCAAGAGTTGCAAATGCAGTATGGCCTTCATTAAGGTGCCAAACTAGAGGATCAATGTCAAGGGATTCCAAAATACGTACTGCAGCGAATCCTAAGACAATTTCTTGCCGTAACCGAATTTCTCTATCTCCACCATAAAGTCGAGCACTCAATTCCCGATCCCAGGGTGCATTCTTCTCTACGTTTGTATCAAAGAGAAAAAGCTGTGTACGACCAACGTTTACTTTCCAAACTCGAACATAAATATCTTGGTTTGGAGTTTCCACTAAAAGTTGATCTGCTATAGGTTGTAGAGCTGTTTCATCAAATTTAAAATCCTCTTTGTAGGCTTGCTGCCAACCACTTGGTCCTATCATCTGTTTGAAGTAACCTTGAGGATACATATAGCCGAGACCTATGAAGGGAATTCCTAAATCACTCGCTTCTTTTACATGGTCTCCTGCGAGTATTCCTAAACCACCAGAATAAATCGGAAGAGACTGATGTAAACCAAATTCAGCAGAGATGTAGGCGATTGGACGCATATTATGAGCCTGAAACGCGTCATCAAACCATCCTTTAGATCGCATATAGGTATCATATTTATGTAAAACATGTTCATAATTGCGAAGAAAACCTGGTTCCTTACTTAATGCTTTTAGCCGTGTACTATATTTTAAAATCTTAACCGGATTATGTCCAGAACTTTCCCAAAGTGGACGATCAAGATTACGGAATAAGGCTCGTGCTTCAGGCTCCCAAGTCCAATAAAGATTTTTTGCTAGCTCTTCTAACCTTTGAATACGTTCAGGGAGGTTAAGAGTATAGTTTGGCTCCATCTGCATTCAATCTGTGGGCGAATAGAACATAGTTCTTGATACTTTCGATATTTAATGAGGTGGATCAGGAACTTAAATGAGTAATTCGGGCTTTTACTTACTATTTTAATATTTTAACGACAGTAGAGTTAAATTTTGGACCCTTACCGATTAGTTGTGGGTTGCCAGTAGTTAAAATATTCTGTGATATTTTATCCAATCCAACCAATAGTTTAGGTGACCATAATACTCCTAAAGGCACGGTATTCGAGATTTCTGCTTTTACGTTAATATTTCCATGACTATTATAAAGAGAGATTATTTCGCCCTCTTTAATTCCCAATAATTCACTATCATCTGGGTTTATCCTTACTATCGCAGGAATTGGGCCATATATTTCTTGAAACTGAGTATGAGTATAGTGAGATAGACAGCTATTCAGCAAAATGAATTCTCCCTCTCCTAATAACTGCGAATCATGAAAGGGGAGTGAAGTAAACCCTAATTTTACAGCTTTTCTTGAATACAGTTCTATTTTTCCAGTTGAAGTTTGGTATTTGTCTAGTGATCTATACTTTAGTTCCACACTCTTCCCTTTCATAAGATCCTTATATGTGCCTTTATATAAAGAATTTTCAAGGCTTTTTTCCACTGCTTCCCATTGATCCTCGTGTAGCCATTCTTCGTTCAAATTGAGTCTTTCTACTAATTCTTTGGTTACCCATACTTCATCTTTGCTTTTACCAAGAGGATCAACCGCTTTCTTTGACATACGTACATATCTATGACTCCAAGGAATTACAATATCTTCTTTTTCCAAATAGGTGGCTGCAGGTAAGATGATATCGGCATAATCGGTTGATTCTGTCCAATGTGTCTCATGAACAACAATAAATACATCTTTTGAGGATAAACCCTTTCTAAATGCTGTTTGATCTGGAAGAGTCAATGCAGGATTCATATTATAAATATAGATGAATTTAAAATCCCCTTGTTCAACTAAACGACTTAAATCTACTTGACTTACAGTTTTAGGTTTCTTTGAGGTGAGTCTTTCGCCTGTGAGGTATGAAAAGTCAACAAAATAGGCATTCCCGTTACTATAGAAGAAACCTCGATGTAGACCCAATAAAGCAGGTAGTAATGCTACTGCTCTGACAGAGTTGGCTCCTTGATTGCTTTTTTGAAATCCTATCCCGATCATTGTAGCACTAGGTCTCAATTCACCATAATGTCTACTAAAATTCTCAATCGTACTCCATTTAAGACCAGTCACTTCTTCTACTCTTTTTGGTGTCCACTTCATAACTTCTTTCTTGAGTTCTTCATATCCAACTGTCCAATTTTTAATGAAATCTTGATCGATATATTCATGTCCAATGAGACATCTCATTACACCATATACTAAAGCAATGTCGGTTCCAGGATAAGGATTCAACCAAATATCAGTTTTTTTAGCGGATTTACTTTTCCTTGGGTCTACTACAGCAATTAATGCTCCATTCTTTCTCGCTTCCCGAGCTAGTCTCCACATGTGAATTGAGCTTACCGCAGCATTAAAGCCCCAGAAAACGATGAATTTCTGTTCTAACAACTCTTCGGGTTGAATGCCATAACTTTCTCCGTAATGTAGTGATATTGCTTCATGTCCTGACGTACTACATAATGCATTATCAGTTTTAGTAGCTCCTAGAGCATTCCAAATTCTTTGGGGATAATACCACGTCAATAAACCTGTATTACCAGCATATTCTAAATGTAAAACGGCTTCAGACCCATAATTCTCTAAAGCTGTACGTAATTTCTCTGAAATCTCCTGTAATGCCTGATCCCAAGTAATTTTGTGAATGCTCTGGTTCTTTCTTCTATAGGGAAATAGAACACGATTTCTGTCAACTCGCTCACCATCTTTAGCCCCACGAGGGCATGTGAAACCCCTAGTGACTGGATTAACAGGATCTCCTTTAACGGAAACAATTTTTCCATCATCCACTTTTACTCGGAGGAAGCAAGTATCATAGCAATCTCTAGGACATACTGTGTTGATAATTCCTCTAGGCATGAATTATGACCTTCTTATCTACTGGTCTTTCTGTTCAAGAACTTCAACCTTATTCTCCATTCTACGCTCCTTATCTGTTCGGTAATCAATTTTCAAAGTGGTAGATATACGAGGGACACCAGTTGCTGCAACAGCATTATGAGCAAGTTTTATGGCTTTCAATATCGAATCCAAGTCATTGCTTTCAAGTATTGTCCCCATTGGAGTTAGCTGAACTCTGATATTGGGGTTTTGTTTTAACGTTTTAACCGCAATTTTAACCCATTTAGAAAGCGAGGATCCTACACCAATAGGAAACATAGACACAAGTGCTATAACTTTTCCCATCATTTTTCATTCCATGAGACATCATTTATCTCTTATTATTTCATTAAATGTAGTTGATACAAGGGGTAAAAATGTTAGTGCTATTTTTTTGTATCCGAGAACGTTTAGGTGAACTCCGTCTCCAATATCGAATTCTGGTTTTAAATATCCATCTTTATCAGCTAGTGCTTTCCCCAAATCAGCAAAAGAGGTATCAGTCTCAATGTATAATTCTCGGAGAGCTTGGTTTATTGAAAGCATAACATTAGACATTGGACGCAGAAAATTGGCAAAAGGAGGAGCAGTACCTGCAATTAGAGTAGTTTGACCGCTTTGAGTTTGTTTTATAATGCTCCATAGATTGTCCTTGATATCTAGAGGGCTATATCCAATAGCTGCATCATTCCCTCCTCCAAAGGCTAGAACAATATCATACGAGTCCATTTTTAATTCGATTTCAAATCTTCGGGCCAATTGTCGCGTAGTTTCGCCACAAATTCCTTTATTCACAATATTAAATTTTAAATCAAATTTATTTAGTAATTCTTTTTCCAACCAGTAACAATATTGGGACTCATGGTTCCCACCCCACATTGGATCATATTCGGGGTAACCAGCTGTCAAACTATCCCCAACGCATAAGATTTGAATCACTTCAGATAATTCCTCCTTAGAGGATCTAAATCTGTAAGTTTTTAAGCTATTCTGAAATGCTAATTAAATTATTGTACTCTAGATGCTAGATTCAAATCAATTCCTTATTATTTGATAATAACTTCCAGCAAGTTCACAAAAACTTTCGTTATGTCGTTAAACCAATGTACACTGACATCTTATTAATTAACTCTTAATTAAGGAATAAATATAACTAAAGTTAAAGGTTAAGATGATGAATGATTACGGAATACCTCCTAATCCCTTTGTAATGATGATTAATAATAATTGTATGGTTTTTAATCTTGAATAGGATGCTCAGGCAAATATATTCATATCTTTAAGATAGTAGAATTCGTGCAATTAACCATTAATTAAGGAAATGTGGAAATGGAACAAATCCCGGAAGATGTGATAGACTGGCTATTGGAGGCGAAAAATCCTTCGATACGGTATCGTACGATGTTAGAATTACAGGATCTCCCAAATACTAGGAACCAGGTTAAAGAGGCTAAAGAAGCGGTAATAGAGTATTCAATAGTGCAGAATATTTTGAAGAAGATGCAACCTGAAGGATATTGGGAGGTGAAAAAACGAGATGGTCGAATCATAGGAGCTGGGGTAGAATATGCTGATTGGAGTACTACTCATTATGTGTTGAGTTATTTAGTGGAACTAGGGCTAACAAAGGACAATCCCCTAGTAAAGAAGGCAGCAAATCGCTATCTATCACTTCAACAACCAGATGGGGATTTCTGGAATCATTATTCGTGTTTATATGGGATAAATATTCGAACCTTCGTAAAACTAGGATTTCAAGAGGATCTACGGCTTTTAAAGACGATTAATTTACTAAAAACTATGATTCGAGAGGATCAAGGCTATTTGTGCGATATGCATGAAGGAAAACGAAAAACGCGGCTGGTGAAAAGCTGTTATCGAGGATCAGTAAAAACTTTGTTTGCACTCAGTGAACTCCCACAGCTATGGGCTGAATCATACACCAAACGCTTAATCAACTACTTTCTTGATCGGAATGTGCTCTATAAAACAAAAAAACCCACTGAATTTGTGACGAAGGAAACTGGAAAGACTATCTTTCCCTTTTCCTACCGGGCGGGGCTTCTCGAAACTTTGTATGCCCTTGCAAAAATGGGATACGGTGAGGACCCAAGAGTGCAAAACGCCTGGACCATTCTTCAGAATCATAGAACCTCAACTGGCCGTTATATTCTGGATTGGACGCCTGGCAGGACCACGAATCGCTATTTCTATCCAGGAAAAAAGCAGACAGAAAATAAATGGGTCACGTTCTATGCCTACCTGTGTCTGAAGTACAAAAACGAGAGTGGGAAAAGTAACAGCTCCAAATGAATGAAGTAATAAATCGGAATCC
>JAEOTF010000434.1 GCA_016840025.1 Candidatus Hodarchaeota archaeon | reverse complement strand
ATACCTCTGTTGCTACCTTCGCAGAGGACGTAGCATTTGCTAGTTCATGGACTATTGTGTCTAGAACAGAGGTAAATACAATACATGTTCGTGCATCACCCAACATCATCAACCCCTGCCCTAGATTTAAGGATTTTTCTAGAATTCCCTTTAATTCGGTTTCAAAGGTCTCCATATTTTTCTCAAAGTGAGTTAAAAATGATTTTTGTACTTCACTGACTTTCCATGATAATTCTTCTTCAAAATCACTTGAATCTGCTAACAGAACTAAAATGACTTGCTTAGATTTTATACGAGAGAAAACAAAGCGTATCTTACCCATACGAACCGATTCAATTTCTTCATCCGTTATTGTCCTACTAAACTGGTCTAAAGCGCTTAAAAAGGAAGAAAGTAATACATCATCAATTCCACTTTTAACATACGTTCGGTGGAAGAGAGGAACTCCGCTTGTTTCTAAAATGAAAACTTCTCGAATCAATTTTTCTCATGCCTTATACTTAACTACCCTTTCATCTTGTGATATAGGTTCTCAAACATCGGAATGACAGTAGAGTTATAGTCATACAACTGTTTTGCTTTCTCACGTGCTTTTTTCGACATCTTAGTCAATAAATCTCTATCTTGTACTAAGTCTTTTACTGCTTTTCCAAAAAGTGAATAGTCTCCTTTCTTGATTGTCACACCTACATCAGGGGTTACAATCTCTTCTGCGCTACCACCAGTATAAGTGATAACAGGTGTCCCAGCAGCGAATGCTTCAATAAAAACGATACCAAAATGTTCATCTTTCATAATTGGAAGTGTTGTGATCGTTGCGTTGCTGAATAATGCGTTCTTTTGGTCATTCGTTACAAACCCTAAGAATTTCGCATTGAGATTCTTTTTTTCTACTTCTTTTTCTAGTTCTTTTCTTAAGGGTCCATCCCCTATAATTATCGTCTGTATCTCTTGTTGATAGTGATCCATTGCTTTTACTAAATGATCTGGTCCTTTAGCTTCGATATGAGCCCCTGCAAATAATACAAAAGGCTTTTCAAGATTATATTTCTTAATTTCTTCCTTTTGAAAGGCTTTCTCTAATAGTATCCGTTCTTTTGGTCTAATTACTTCGGTGTCTACTCCACAAGGGATAATGTGAACTTTTTCATCGGTGATAGATGGTAATTTCTCTCTAAGCATATTCCTGATAAATTGTGAGGTTTGGACTATCTTATCTGTCTTATTAAGACTTTCTATAATCTCTTTTTGGATAATTGGATTATATTTCTCTAATCTTTCAAGTCCCGTTCCATGCACTGTGTTAACAACAGGGATCTTGAATTCTTCCCCAAGTCTCTGTCCCGCAATAGCTGTAACATTAGCATGATGAGTATGTATTAACTCAAATTCATTCATTCTTGGTTTTAAAGTATCGAGATATGCCTGAACAATCTTATAGGCTTCTTCGTACTCCATACTATAGACTGGTTTCTGTTTGGCACCAGGGAGATATTCATGAACAGGAACAACAGATGACTCTAATGGTACTACAACACTTTCGCATCCCTCAACGAGTACCTCTTGCGTGGAAGCAATTGTAAATTGAAAACCTTGTAAAACAAGTCTTTTGCACATTTGGCGGACGTACTCGCCAGATCCTCTACCCCTGTTTAATACTATTACCAAAATTTTCATAATCAATCATTAGACTGAAATTAGTATTTGAACTCTCCTATACTAAAAAAAAGTGTTATTTATTGCTGCATTATCTAACCTCTTTCTATCAAACTTATACCTTTAGTCTACACAAAAAAACACCCCCTTTACAAACCAAACAGATATCAGCAATAATTTTCTGATTTTGTCCATTTCTTTGAATATAAGACAACGAGGGTTTTCCCATGATTGATATTTTTGTAGGTTCATTCGTTTTTACTCCCACAAATCAAATCAAGAACAGATTTGTTTCATTTATGTTATGAGCTAATTATGTTAAGTTCCTTATTTGGTATATTCTCAAACTTAGGGAAATCTCTCCACTAATTAGATTGACCTCGAGTTCTACCATTGACATTGATATTATCTCTCCTGTAAACAATACATTATATAGGGACGATTCAATCCCTTTCATTTATTCTACAAATGCTACAAGAGTAGACGAGCTTCTTCTTCAAAGGTAATAAATTTGATATTGGACCCTGGTTCTTGTTCAGGACATTTGCCTGTCTCACTAACTTCCTTGGGAGGAATAGTATTTCCGTAGCTTTTACAGACTAATTTTCTTTGATCGAGTCTTTGACACCGAAAACAAGGTAGGAATTCTTGTATAGTAGCACGCATCTCAAATACCCCATAAATTGTTTATTCCTGCGAGAAAAGGGAGAACAATGACGGTTATGACGCCATTACTGGGCCAACCCCGTCACTGCAATGAAGGCAAAGTCGGACTCTGTCGGAACAGAGTCAGACGAAGTACTGGTTATAGTACCTGCCCATTAAATATAGATTACGCAATCATTAATAAGTCTAACTATTTTTAGAAGAAATTCAGATACTCAGACTCATTAGACTAATGACATTTAAAGATCTGGAGTTGTTATAAGAAAATCAGAAGAATGTGTTATCGAAAGTGTGTGGTCTGCCCAGAAGAGTCACAAAATTCATCCTTTTTCCTTTGTGATTTCCAGCAATTTATTCCTACCATTAATACAATCACGGTCATTAGTGAAAACACAGTTAAAGGAAATACATTGGGAAATTCGGGAAACACATCCGAGTCAGAGAACCATTCTCCCGAATCCGGCCACTCATCATAGTCCGCTCTAGGTGAGCGCCTAGCTGCATCGTCTACTTGGATTCGTATCCACATGGGCGCGCTTCCATCTGCACTAACTTGTGTGGATATATCCCATGTCAGTGTAGTCGTGCCATACCCCTCAGAAGGAAAGACATTAGTATCCGACGTTCCTCCGCCATCATAATCACAAAAGAGAACATAAACATATAACCCCGCATTGGTTGTATCATCAAAGGTAGCCACTACTTGATTTTCAGAGGTCGTTATATCTCGAATATCTGTTCCAGCAGTTCCACTGTCACCATAGGTATCCGAAGTAGTGGCTGTTGGAGTCGCGTTTGCTAGATAAACTAGATTTATACCTCCTAGAACTAATATAATTAGCATTAAATTAATCTTTTTTCTCAAATTCTCATCTCATTATCCCCTCCCACTCAATTTCCCGTTGATATCTTCGAGAGGGTATTGTTAAACATTAAAGGAAAAAATGATTTAAACCTGTTGTCCCTAAGCGGATTCAGCCCTAAAACGACTAGAGGGGCTTTTTTAACACTATTATATGAAAAGGGAAAATATTTTGTTGGGAGAACCTGTTTTATAGTATATTCTGACCATAGTTCAATTATCTGGCTATTAATGAATTTCACGATGTCATTATGCTGCATTTTAATCTCTCAAACATATTCAGTTTAAGTTAAGTCTTTTATAGATTCTTAGCTTTTCTGAATGGGCATTTAATCTATCCTTTTTCTTGAAACTACTATTAACGTTAATCAAACTTAATTGGGTGATGAACTCATCTTTAATGCCACATAATTGCAATATTATTAAAAAACACAACCAATAACTAAACTAAAATCCATTCGACTTTTTAGATAGATAAGTTAATCATTCCAGTTGTAAGGGCAACTTTCTAAAATGAAAAGCTAATCATCCAAGTTTCTAAAACAATAAGTTAATCATAGATTGGTGGAATTAACTTTTTAGATGAATAAGTTTACGAAAGAACGCCAATTAGGATGTTTTAAGGTTATAATTCCAAATTTAAAAGTTAATTTATCACAATCTCCGACTTTTTGAGGAATTTCAAGCAAAAGAAGCAATATAATTTCTCCTTAACTTCCACAAGCTACCTCCGTTGCTTATTGGTAATCAATGCTTTAGATCTTGTTATCATACAAGTCTAGTTTCAACATCAGATCATAGACTCATAGATACAAATAGAAAATTTACACCTTACGCCCTTTTCCAACTGAATGATGAAATGATTAAGGCAGAACTTACCGCACCACCGCTTTAATTCCATCAATTCTTCATCTTATGGACTTATTTCATTTTTAACATATTTTCTTTTCTCCACCCTTCTTTTTTCGATATCGCGCGGAGAATCTTTTTTGTTTTCGAAATAAAGCCCAAGCATCATTTTTTACTATTGATGTTTTGGGACTAAAATATGCCTTAAATTACTTATTTTCAAGGTCTTATATATCAAGCGCTTAAAACTCATCAAACACTCCTAGAGTGGATTAAGGTGGAACGCATCGGACAACATGAAAAAGAACAAGGACAAGGAAGAATCACACTGGAAACGACAACACCGTGGCGGAATAAACTGTTTGTGCTGGTCTTCTACCACTTCCTCCGACTGTCACCACGAAAGATCGCAGACTTCTTAAGCGAACTTGATATCAGTGTTGCAGGTATGACAATCGATCGTACTGCTAAAAAGATGAATCTCAGTCGCACACCTAACGAGATGTATGTCTGCATTTACTATCTCGTCATCGGATATTCCGCAAACGACATAGCCAAAATCTTTGATAGTTCTCAGAGAACAGTATTTCGCATTCTCGAACGCAATGGTTTTGAATTATGCCTTCCAGCAGACGCTAGACGACTTGCATTCCAAAGAAATCTCCCAAAACGCTACGATATACCGTGGCGGAATAAACTGTTTTTGCTGGTCTTCTACCACTTCCTCCGAATGTCAACCCAAAAGATCTCCGACCTCTTAACCGAGTTTGATATCAGAGTTACTCGTAGGAGAATTGCTCGTACTCTTAAGAAATTAGACCTCACTCGCACACCTAACGAGATGTATGTCTGCATTTACTATCTCGTCCTTGGATATTCCACATACGACATAGCCAAAATCTTTGATAGTTCTCCGTCAACAGTATTTCGCATTCTCGAACGCAATGTTGAGACACGCTCTATAACAGATGGTACACGTCTTGCCTTCATGAGAAACCTTTCTGAACGCTACGATTTTCCCATCACCTTTGAATTTCGAGAACTGTTATACGGTAGCATAGCTGCTGATGGTACAATGCCATCTGGGCTTTATACTACTGGTTACAAGATCGTCCAAAAATGGACACGCAGAGAATATCTTCTACACTGCATTGCGCCGATTGCAGAAGCATCAGGTTATTCAGTCACTATCAGAGAAGAACAAAAGGTAATCTACAATGACGATAATGATACTGCCACTATCACTGTCCTTACCACTAATTACAGTATACAATTGAAAGAACTAGAAGAGAAATTCTATCGTGAGTTGACACCCGAAGAAAAAGAACTATATCCTTACAGAACACGTATGAAAATTCTACCCCCCGACATCTTCATCACGCCACGTGTTGCTCTCTATCTCTACTTGGAAGATGGATCATTATATCAATGTTCAACATCGAACCATTGGCATGTTGAGATTTCTACACATAACTTTGAACGACCTGACGTACAACGACTATGTGATCTCTTGATCACAGAAATTGGAGATAACGGTATCAAACCATATCGAGAAAAAGCACGCGAAGTTCAGTGTGCAAATGGAAAGACCATCATTCCCAAAAAGGATGAATATTATAAAATAGTATTCAGTGCAGAAGCGTCCCGAAAATTCTTTGACTACATTGGATGGGAAAGCCCTGTTGCCTGCTTTGCCTATAAATATCCGCCTAAACCTGCCACTTAAGAGGTTCTTCCTTCCCTCTTCTTTTTCCATGTCATATGAACAATAAGAACCTATTTTTGTTTCAATCCACAATGTCTTAGGTATTTTATCAGCTTTCATGTAATTCACTTTGGCTTACTCTATGCTAGTTTCAACTTCATTGCTGCCATTGGATCTATGATTGTCAGGAAATTCGGCACAGAATCGAAAAAAACTTATTTATTATCGTTAATACTCTTCATAGACTGCCTTACAGCATTTGCATTCATTTCCCTCAGAGTTCCCAGTCTCATAGTTATAACAATATGGAGTCAGCAACTTGTACGCGGCTTTCGTTACCCTTTGTTCGGTGATCTTGTGCAACATAGACTTGACTCTGACGAGCGTGCGACATTCATTTCACTGATTTCAACAATTGGATCATTGCTCTATTTTCTTGCCACTGTCTTCTTAGATGTCATGAAATTCTCCTTAATAGACTCTCTAACATTTGCAGCGTTTATGCACGTCGTATTGACTTTGGTATTTGTAACATTGTCCTTCGTTCATCTCTCCTCTAAGATAAATACGAGGAGAATCTCATCAACAAGTAATACGGGATAACCAACCCCTTCACTAGTGTTGGTTATTCTCTTTTTTTTTAAAAAATTTTAAACTAGATTGTTTAGCTTTCTGCAACCTTTTCACGTTAATTCTATCTGAATCTCCAGGTTATTTGCCTTTTTTAAACTCCTGATCCATAACATTGAAAATAAAAGGAGAGCTATCATATTTATTGTTGCAAGAACAATAAAAGCGTCTTGAATACTTGTTGATTCTGCAATTATTCCACTTAATGGTTCTAAGAATAAAAGAACACTCAATGAGAATCCACTTGCTAAGGTGATCATTGAAGCTCGTATGCGGGAAGGGATCCAGTCATTTAGGATATTAGCAAATAATGGGGCAATACCACCCCGACATAGACTAATAATAAGAATTAAAGCTAAAGCTGAAAATTCTGATGCCTGTGATAAAGTGAACAAACTTAATCCGAGTAATCCTCCTATTAGAATGAATGTAATATGATCACTGCCAATTTTTGTTGATAAAGATTTAGATCCATATGCCCCAAGGGCTCCAAGAAGTATTACGAACAAATATATTACTCCTATATCCCCTTCGTCAAAACCAAAATCTTTCAAATAGGGAGCTCGGAATATCACCTCAATAAATGACAAACAAGTTATAATTGAATATAAAACAAAAAAAATCTGAATTTTGGGGGTTTTACGAGTAATATTAACAGCTTCTTGAAAAAGCTCCATTGGTGAATTGGTCTCTTCTTCCTCTGGACGTTTTTCGTCATATGAAGTCGCGAAAATAGCTGCTACTAGAAAAAAAACAGCCACTACAAAGAAAGGATATCCTAGATCATATTCTGCTATGAAACCACCTATCATACTCGAAAATGCCCATGCAAAATGAGAGAGAATAATAGAATTACGCCATACAGAGGAAAACTGTTCAGTTCGATTTTCCATTTTTAGATAGTCGTAAATGAATGCCTGGGTTGGTCCATTCATAAAAGCAATACCGGATCCCCAAAATAAATATGCTATAAGAACCCCAATTACGGATGGATAGAAAACAAACAATAGTAAACCAATACTTATTAATAAATCTCCCAATACTATTCCCTTTTTTCGCCCAAATCGATCTGTAAGGACGCCAACTGGAAAACTAACTAATATAATAACACTCCAGAAGGCTACGTCCAAGGTTGTTATCTCACTGAAGCTGAGTCCTCGATCTAAAAGGAAAAGAATCCATATTGCGCTATGGAAGCGACAGCTTGTTAGGAACACGTAGATATAGAATTTAATGAGATTGTTCAGAGAGCTAACACACTCCTAGAATGAAAAAAAAGTTAGTTGGTTTTCATCTTTTCAGTATTCTGTACAATCTAGGTACCAATTTAAAACACAAGTTCACAATTTGAACCAAACACTCCCTCTTCATTCATGTAAATCTTCATCGTAGTTGATTAGATCGTTACATATCTCATATAAGCCAGAAAACCGTTTATCATTGTGCGTTTTCGCTATTGTTAATCCTAATCTCGTT
>JAEOTF010000433.1 GCA_016840025.1 Candidatus Hodarchaeota archaeon | reverse complement strand
TTCGCCTTTTCATTGCAGTCTCTACACACACCTAAAATTGGATTAGAGAACTCACCGTCATCTTTTTCAACCTTACACCAAATACATTTCGTAGTCAATGAATACAGATCCATCATGTACTTAGAATTCACACCTAATAAAGATTTAACAAAAACAGCATACCTAGATTGAAAATAGCAGACACTAAAGCTAAATACATATATTACTTAAAATCTAATTGTAATATTTTACAATTCTTTCTAATTATTAAGAAAAAAAGATGAGAGAAGTGATTCAAAATGGAGGAAAACAAAACTAAAAGGACTATTAAACCATTAATTTTCCTCTCAGAAACACCCAATGAAAAACAGTTTGATACACGATTTGAAGAAATATATGCAAATACCGGTATTGATGATGCGGAGATGGCAATCATGAGTGGCAGAGGAGAATTGACAAAAGATTTTTACGAGAGATTCATGGAATTCACACCGAAAAACCAGCACCTTATGTCATTTACTATTGACCTTGAAGCATTGAGAAAATATCATCCCACAGCAAAAAAATTGTATGTTATAACTCGAATAGATGAGGAATATATTTAACTCACATAACTGCTATTTAATTCGAAAATATAAATCTACCATCGCCTGTTAATTACCAATTGCATTTTTACAAGAATGGGGATCATTAATGAAATAAATAGATGTTGACGAATGAATACTAGAGAGGATAAAAAAAGAGATCTTGCTGGACCTGGAATAGGCAATTATAAAGAAGTTGAGAGAATCCTACCAGATAACTATAACTCGCTCCTTACTCCAAAAGAGACTCAAAAGGCAATTTTCTTAATTAAACAGTACATCGAACAGAATCTTTGTCAGCAGCTCAACCTCATGATGGTTACTGTTCCTTTAATTGTTGATGCTTCAAGTGGAGTGAATGATTATTTAGACCGTGATGGATCACGAAAGCCAATCCAATTTTATATTTCAAATGACCATAATAATCCAATAGAGGCTGAAATCGTCCAAGCAGCCACTAAATGGAAGCGCCTTGCATTAAGACAATTCGATATGACCCCAGGTGAGGGACTTCTAACTGATATGAGAGCCCTACGTAAAGATTACTTCCTTGACCATGACCATAGCGTATATGTTGATCAATGGGATTGGGAACTAGCTATCATTGAAGAACAGCGAAATCTAAAATTTCTTACAGAAGTAGTCAAGAATATTTGGAAAGTACTAAAGGGAGCTGAAAAATATATTCAAAACTATTTCCCAAACTTAGATGAATATTCTAATCTTCCAGATGAACTCACCTTCCTACACGCTGAAGAGATACTTGAAAAATACCCTGATCTACCAAGAAAACAACGAGAAACAGCTATATTACAGGATTACCCTGCGATCTTCATCTATGGAATCGGTCACTCTTTAGATGATGGTTATCCTCATGAGTTACGTGCGCCAGACTATGACGACTGGGTAACAGAGACAAGATCTGCAGATGGAAGACTTATGCATGGTCTTAACGGAGATATCCTTGTATGGAATCCCGTAACTAAACGTCGTCACGAATTAACTTCTATGGGTATTAGGGTTAACGCAAACACACTTAAGAAACAACTACAGATTACAGGTCAACTTGAATTACTCAGTCATCCATACCATCAAGCCATATTGAATAACGCCATCCCCCTCAGCATCGGTGGGGGTATTGGACAAGCACGCACCTACATGCTCTTACTTAAAAAAGCCCACATCGGAGAAGTTAGTGTAACAGTCTGGCCGAAAAGATTTTATGAAATGTGTAGAAAAAAGAACATCCACATATTAGAATAATTTGGAGTGTACTATTATTTTTGATGCATTATATGCGCTACTACAAATCAACATCAAACATAATATCTCTTTGGGATAATAGCGTAGAAGTGAATTCTGAAGCTAAATCTAAAGACTCCTTTATAGGAATGTTTTTTATCTTATGAAAAATGAAACATGCCATAAAAATGTCGCCTGCCCCTGTAGGATCGTTCATAGAAACTTTTGTTAGAGGAACTTTATAAAATAATGTCTTTTCCTTTGAATGATAGAGTCCTCCATTTATACCATCAGTTATTATCACCTCATCAGCTCCCTGTTTATGGATCCATTTAGCGTTCTCTGAAATATTATATGACTGTGCTATGGTCTCTGCTTCTTGCCGATTCAAACATA
>JAEOTF010000061.1 GCA_016840025.1 Candidatus Hodarchaeota archaeon | reverse complement strand
GATAGCCTTTACGTTTCCTTTTTCCAATAACTCTTCCATTGCATGCCATGTTTCTAATCGTAGTCCTTCAACAGGCCAGTGAACCAAGTACAAATCAATATATTCCAAATCTAATTTTCCGAGGCTCTCATTAAATGCTTTGATTGTATTGTCAAACCCGTGATCCGAATTCCATAACTTGGTCGTTACAAATATCTCTTCTCTGGGAATTGCACTATTCTTGACTGCTTTTCCTACATCTGCCTCATTTCCATAGATTTTTGCAGTATCTATGTGTCTATAGCCGATTTCTAATGCTTTTGTTACTGCTTTTTGGGTCACACCCCCAGCAGGGCTACGATAAACTCCTAAACCTATCCAAGGAATTTCCACGCCATTATTTAGCTTTGCTCTTGCTCCAATGTTTAATCTCATTAAACCCACCTTTTTCTCTTATGTTGTATAGTCTATCACTGCAGGCAAGACTTCTTGGCTGGCTTTTTGAACTAGGTTGATTTCATTGAGACCGTTGAGGATCACATGGTGGAATCCTAGATCAACATATGATTTGATTTTAGAGACTGTCTTATTCACAGATGAGTCTTTATCAGTTAATCCAGCCCCAACAAGGATGGTCTTTTCTATTTCGTCATAATCTCGCCCGATGTCTTCACAATGTTTTTTTAATACATTTAATTTATGTTTTAAGATATCATCTTCCACAAAACCAAATAAATTACAGGCATCGGCATACTTAGCGACTAATTTTAGTGTTTTCTTTTCACCCATACCTCCAATCAATATCGAAGGGTGTGGTTTGGCGATCGGTTGTGGATTATTGATAGTCTCCGCTAATTGGTAATGTTTTCCATTGTAAGAGCCATGTTCACCCGACCACATCTGCTTAATGATCTGTAAAGTTTCTTCCAATCGCTCGAATCTTTCCTTAACAGGTGGGAAGGGGATACCTAATCCAACAGCTTCCTTTTCATACCATGCTGCTCCAATCCCGAGGTTTGTCCGGCCATTTGACAATACGTCTAATGTTGATATTGTTTTTGCTAGCACACCAGGATATCGATAAATCACTCCTGTAACCATTGCGCCTAATCGAATTCTTGATGTTAAACCCGCCAGATACCCAAGAGTCGTATACACCTCTAACATTGGGTCAGTAGGCGCTCCAATCATCTCTAATTGGAAAAAATGATCCATAAGCCATAAACTGGAAAAACCTGCTTCGTCTGCTGTTCTTGCAATCTCACCAAGTGCGGAATGGATCTCTTTTCCTTCCTTTTGCTGGTTAAATGCATAAATTTGTAAGCCTAATTTCATTTTACAATCTTCCTAGTACCTATATCACAGGAGGAAGAGAAAATGAAATAATTTCTTATTAAGAAGCAGTACAATTTTACTAAGTGGTTTATTTTGTAATCTTTAGATTTTGATTACTCAAAATTAAGAAAAGAAGGGGAATAAGCGCACTACTATGCTTTTTTATTTTTAGTAGAAATCATTATAATGAATAGTAATACAAATTTTCTCCTTCATTGTACTCTTCTACAAGTGAATTATGGTTGTTCTAGAAAAATTGTGTGGAATGTGATTATGCATGTCAAACTCAACAATTGATAATATAAAGGCTCGTTGGGTTCTCGATAGTAGAGGAAATCCAACTGTTGAGGCAGATGTTATTCTAAAAGACGGTTCTTTTGGTCGAGCAGCTGTTCCAAGCGGAGCAAGTACTGGAATTCATGAAGCACTTGAACTGAGAGATGGTGGCAAGGAATTTGGTGGCAAACATGTTTTGAAAGCTGTTGCTAACATTCATGAGAAAATCAAACCAAAAATTACTGGGATGGATGCTGCTTCTCAAGTAGAGCTAGATAAAATGATGCTTGAACTCGATGGAACACCTAATAAGTCTAAATTAGGCGCTAATGCTATTCTTGCAGTTAGTTGGGCATCTGCGAAGGCTGCAGCTGTTTCAAAACAAATCCCTTTATTTCACCATATTGCTGAAATTGCTAACAGACCTACAAATAGATTTATTCTACCGTTACCAATGTGTAATGTAATTAATGGAGGAACACATGGGACAGGCATTGATGAAGAGTCGATCACAGTTCAAGAATTTATGCTTCAACCTGTAGGTGCTAAAACTTTCTCTGAAGGAATTCGTTGGGTTGGAGAAATCTATCAAACACTTAAAAAACTTATGAAGAAGAAATTCGGTAAACATACAACCCTTGTTGGCGATGAAGGTGGCTTTAGCGGAATTAAAGGAACGGTAAGAGATGCCCTAAATGTGTTAGTACAAGCTACGGAAGAAACTGGCTATACAATGGGTTCAGAAATTGGCTTTGCTACAGATCCCGCCTCCAGTGAATTCTATGATTTAAAGGGTCATAAAGGTACGTATCTAATCGATGGAAGCTATTTAACCAGTTCTGAGCTAATGGACTATTATATAACCTTAATTAAAGAATATCCAATTAATAGCATTGAAGATGGCTTTGCTGAAGACGATTGGGAAGGCTGGATCGCTTTTACTGGAAAAGTAGGGGAAAAAATCCTAATTATTGGTGATGACTTACTCGTAACTAACACCACAAGGATCCAGGATGCAATCGAAAAGAGAGCGTGTAATGCTTTACTCCTCAAATGTAATCAAATCGGAACGCTCACCGAAGCAATAAACGCATTTCAAGCGATGTTAAAGGAAGGTTATCCTACTGTAGTTAGCCATCGTTCTGGGGAAACGGAAGATACGACTATTTCGGATATTGTTGTTGGATTGTCTACTGGCCAAATAAAAACAGGGTCGGTGGCCCGTACCGATCGAGTAGCAAAATATAATCAATTACTTCGCATTGAAGAACTCCTTGGAAGCAAAGGGCTCTATGCAGGCGGAAAATTTAAGACTATCTTCAAATAATAGCTTAATCTAATGCTAAGATTACAATTAGGTCTGATTTTTGAAACCTAAATCTACTTCTTTCTTACGAATGGTAGATTATTATGGTCACAGTAGATGCCAGCAAAGACAAAGATGTCAAAATAACAGAAACTGAATCGGGAAAAACTTCTTCTACTTCTCATATTTCCTATGATAGTTTTCAAATTCTCCTTTCCATGTTTGCTGCTGTCATAATAGGAATGGTAGTTTATTTCATACCCTCATACTGGCTTACTTCTCATGTCACACGTGATCTTGTTCTCGAAATTATCAATTTTCTTGGAGCCGACGCAACAAAGTCTGTATCTATAACTAATCCTTCCGACCCCGCCATTCGCATCGTTTTGGACAAGGGAAGAATTGGGAACTATGGAATTGTTAGAGCCTGTACTGGGATGCAAGCTGGTGCAATTTTGGTTGCCCTAATCCTCGTCACTGATGCTCCTCTCCGAAATAAACTCATTGCAATTCCTACCTTTCTCTTGACATTATTTATCTCTAACGTCCTACGGGTTGCTTTTCACATGCTCCTCGTTACATGGGGGATCCCTTTTTACTGGGCGCACGATGTCCTTTCCAAACCTATTGGTTTCGTCGGGACATTGATATTTGCTATGATGATCGAGCGTCAGGGGGTACCGATTATTGACACCTTTGCCGATTGGATGGATTGGGCTCTCCAGAAAATCAACCGTTTCTTTTAGCATTTAGTTCGTTTCTAAAATAAATATCTCTCCAAAGCGTTTACTCATTGTTAATCAGTTACGTGTGGTTTTTGAAGTGATTTTTTTCTTTGTGACTATCGCAAAGGTGATTCTGGATGGTTGCAATAGACGTCAGTGAAGAATCAAAATCCAAGAGTGCTTCTCCTCCTCCACCCGTTATCTATGATAACTTTCAAATCCTCTTATCCATGTTTACAGCTTTTGTTATTGGCATGGTCATTTACTTTATCCCATCTTACTGGCTTTATGGGCATATTACGCGAGATTATGTCCTCGAGATCATCAAACTCTTAGGAGTTACGGCAGAGAAATCTTTTTACCCATATGAAAGTCCTGACCCCGCTCCAGCTATTCGCATCTTTATTAATGAGACAACTGTCGGGGACTATGGGATTGTCAGAGCTTGTACGGGCATGCAAGCTGGTGCAATCTTAATTGCATTAATTCTTGTCACCGAAGCTCCTTTAAAAAACAAATTCATTGCTATTCCATCCCTTCTCGGGGTATTATTTGTTACCAATATACTACGGGTCGCCTTTCACATGCTTCTTGTTGCAGAAGGTATTCCTTTTTTCTGGGCACATGATGTTCTCTCCAAACCCATCGGCTTTGTTGGGACAATAATCTTTGCGTTGATGATTGAATACCAAGGGGTGCCAATCATCGATACTTTTGCCGACTGGATGGACTGGACTCTCCAGCAAATTGATCGCTTTATTTAATACGTCCTTTTCATTAATAGTTTAGGGTATTATATGAGAGACCCCCCATTGAACCCCTAATATTTATCATTGTATAAATATGGTTACTTTGAGCTAATAAATATCATCAAAGGCTTAAATGTGAAGGTCAAATTAACCTGAAGGCAAACCAAAGGATTTCGGAGTGATGTTAAGATCCCACGTTAAAGCAACAGTTTTTGAAGGGTTAACCCCATCTTTTTTCTTATAAATGGTAGATTGCTATGGTTACAGTAGATGTGAGTAAAGAGTCCAAAACTGAGACTGCTCCTTCCCCCCCACCCATTATCTATGATAACTTCCAAATTCTCTTATCCATGTTTGCAGCTGTTGTCATCGGCATGGTAATTTACTTTATTCCATCTTATTGGCTTTATGAACATATTACACGTGATTATGTCCTTGAAATCATTAAATTCTTTGGTGTTAATGCTACAAAGTCTCTACCTACGCCGGAGTACCCTGACCCTGCACCTGGTGTCCGAATTTTCTTTAATGAATTTGAATTTGGCGATTATTGGATTGTAAGAGCTTGTACGGGCATGCAAGCGGGTGCAATCTTGGTAGCACTAATTGTCGTAACCGATGCTCCTCTCCGAAACAAGCTCATTGCGATTCCTAGCTTTCTTTTGATGCTTTTTACCGCTAATGTTTTACGAATTGCTTTTCATATGCTTCTTGTTGCATGGGGAATTCCCTTTTTCTGGGCGCATGATGTCTTATCCAAACCTATAGGTTTCGTCGGGACATTAATCTTTGCTATGGTGATCGAACGCCAAGGGGTGCCCATAATCGACACTTTTGCCGATTGGATGGATTGGGCTCTCCAGAAAATTGAGCGATTCTTTTAGGCATTCACCTTATGTATACGACTCAATCATTCAATGCTTAGTTTTTCCTCAGCTTAGAGGGGTTAGAGCATTATTAAAACTGTGATCATACGTCTCGTGTCAGTCTTCTTTTCCAATCTTCTAGTTGATCCAGCAGATCTTCCCGTGTATCTTCATCTATCTCCCCGAGTCGTTTCAGTTGGGTCACCCATTTCGCCATCTCATAAAATGCTGGGTGTGAACCAGTTGATGTATCTTCAATTATTGCGTCTCTTAACCGCGCTAATTGCTCTGATGCGTCTATTCCCTTTGTGGTTTTCCGTATATATGCCGCATAACCATCAATATGTTGGCTAGTTCCTGTTGAAGCTTTTTTTCTTGAAACCCCAACGCCTCCTACTGCCGCTGTTGGTCTTGGTCTTGTTGTGCTGGTGCTCGGTTGTACAGCTCGTGTTGCTCGTTGACTAGGTTTGGCAGCGGCGGGTCTAGTGGCTGTTACAGCAGTTCTTGTATCTGTTGGTCTTGTAGGTCTGAATTGTGTGGTTGTTGCTCTCCTAGGTGCTCCTATCGCTCCCGATTCGGTGAAAAACTCTTCTAAAGATGCACTTAATTTTTCGAGCTTATTTTGAAGCGCTTTTGTTGCTTGAATACAGAGTCCGATATCATTTAGGACATTTTTTGCTTTTTCTTCTGACATAAAGATCAGCTGGGTATCCTATTTTCTAATTTAGAAGACTAGTTGATTTTTTCTATGTCGATTTTTTTAGAATGTTTCGTTTTGAAAAGAATATGCCCCAATAAAATCTTCTACCAGACAAAAATTTAAGTTAAAATCTGTTGAATGACTCTCCTCATACGAAAAAGAAGATGAAATCGAAAGTCATACTTCTCGATGAATTTTATGAGTTGGATCAGAATGTTAAATAAACAGACAATTGAGGATGTCAATCTAAAGGGTAAAAAAGTCTTAGTTCGCGTCGATTTTAATGTTCCATTGGATGATAGCCTTAAAATTACTGATGACATGCGAATTATTAGCACATTACCCACTATTCAGTATTTAGTTAATCATGAGGCTAAAATAATCTTGATGTCTCATTTGGGCCGTCCTAAAGGCAAATTTGTCAATAAATTAAGCCTCGAGCCAGTTTATGAGCGTCTGAAGGATTTAATTGATAGTCCAGTGAAATTTGCTCCCGATTGTATTGGCCCCGAAGTAAAGGCTATGGTTAACACTTTAAATTCAGGCGAGATTCTGATTCTTGAAAACCTACGCTTTCATGAAGGAGAGACGAAAAACGATCCCGAATTCGTGTCTCAATTAGCAAAATTAGGTGATATTTACGTAAATGACGCTTTTGGAACCGCCCACCGTGCCCATGCGTCCACTGAGGGAGTGGCCCATTATCTTCATGGTGTAGCCGGATTTCTTCTAAAAAAAGAAATTAATTATTTGGAAAATGCGATAGAGAACCCGAATCGTCCTTTTGTTGCGATTCTTGGTGGGAGGAAGGTGGCAGATAAGATTCCTGTAATTAAAAAACTGATGGAAAGGGTTGAGAGCATTATATTTGGTGGTGCAATGGTTTTTACATTTCTTAAGGCTCAAGGTAAAGAAATCGGCTCATCAGTCCTAGATGAACCCGGTCTTGTTACTGCTCAGGAGATAATGGAACTGGCCAAAGCCCAAGATAAAGAATTAGTTTTTCCTGTGGATATAATAGCTGCTGACAAGTTTAGTGAGGAGGCTAAAACCCAAATAGTTACAGCGGAAGAGGGAATACCTCAAGGTTGGTTGGGCGTCGATATCGGTCCAAAAACTATTGAAAAATATGCCCGTATAATCAAAGCTGCCAAAAGTGTTCTCTGGAATGGTCCTCCTGGTGTTTTTGAGATTCCTAAATTTGCAGAAGGTACGAAAGAATTGGCTCGAATCATTGCAGAGACTGAAGGACTGACTTCTATTATTGGTGGGGGGGATACTGCAGCAGCTGTTGACAAATTCGGATTTAGAGATAAAATGACCCATATTTCAACTGGGGGTGGAGCATCTCTTGAACTATTGGAAGGAAAGATTTTGCCTGGTATAGCTGTATTACAGGACAAATGAGTAAAATAGGATTATTTCCTCCTCTTTAGAGATAATTCTAAAGCAGCTATTAGTTAATGGTAAGAGAAGTTCGGGATACTATTCTTTTGCTTCTCCTTTAGTTTTTTCTGCAAATACTAGGTCGCAAGAAGAACAAACTGAGGTTATTGCCAAAATTTTTCGTGTTTTTCCAACTTGATATGGTCTCCGACCAAGTTCGACTGCATCTGCGTTGCATCTCGGGCATTTTCCTTTCATTATTCTATTCTCCAGTGATTTCATAATATCCTATTAGGAAACTAAGTCGCCCTCTATCGTTTAAAAGAATTCAAACATCAAACTCAATCTTGAACTCTCTCATCCAGTACGATGTCAAGACATTAAAAGGCAGAGAAAAGTCATTTTCATTGACTAGGCTTAATATTAGGTCTCTCACCTGTATCTTTAATGTAAAATGTTTGGATCTCTTTACATTGTTTTATTAACTCGGGAGTGAGCGGTGGTAGGTGGATCGTAATTTCTTGAATGCTTTTTAAGTCACTATATACTTGTTTGAATGCTTCTTCAAAAGAGGGGTATCGGCTGAGGATCTGTGGGGCGTTATGAGGGTTGGTTAATATTTCGAAAATATCGTTGTTTTTAATCTTGGTAATCTCAAGAATAAGGGTGGTATTCTGGAGTATTATATGAAATTTCCAGACTCTTTCATTCTGGTTAAGTCCTTGATATGTTGGAAGAGATTCAGTAGCAGAGTGGACTTCTAAAGGGCGACTCATGAAGTGTCCCTCATTTTTAATTATTTTAGGGATAAGATTTTTCATGCCGACTGTTTTCTTGAGTTAATTAATGATTACAAGTTTTGTTCTCTTATCCTTTCATAAAGGAGAGACCGAAATAAAAGTGAAAATACGCTAAAAAAAGAATAAAAGGAATTAAATACGTTTTCCAGCGTACATCATGTAGAAAGATGAATGAGGGATAAGATTAGTGATTCATGGGCTTAAATAGTTTCTTTGTTACTTTTCTAGCGAGGGTACTACATTGCCAATCCAGCAACTCCAAAGTGTCCAGGCCAGTACCGATGGCGAGACCTTATTTTTCCTCGTACAACCTGTTGGTGAGGAGCCCTCTGTCTTTCATTCGGCCATTTCCTCAGAGAAGCTTACATACTGGCAACACAAGATCAAAAATGGTGAAGTCTGGGCAGATATTGATTACGAAACCAGAACAATTTCAAGTATTTCTAGCACTCCCCCTGATTGGATTGCGATACATAATCCTTCAAATTCAATCCCTCCCGCTAACCTCACGGATTCTATTTTAAAAAAGGATCAAAGTGGAGAACTAATCGATCAGGTCACTTTTATTGAACATCAATTCAAGGATGCCCCCCTTACTCGCTTGGATCTTTTTAAAGTGCTTCAAGAAGAACTCCAATCCGAAGATAAATTTCGGTTTGGGCTTACTTTACTTGCAGCACGAATAAGAGCAAGAAAGCAGATTATTAACACGCTTCAAGTGTCAAATTCTGGTTAAACGGGATTTGTTGTTATGAATAAAAAACGCTAAATCTTGTCTTTTTTATCATTTATTGAGCTCAGTTTGTCCTTCATTTTAGTTATTTTATCAATCTTTAGAAAATCGATATGATCATTCATCATCCTTATTAAATCACAACTTGAAAGATTGATATACCCCATTAGATTTTTATGTAAGGTAATAATCATAATTTTGATAGAAAAGTAATAATCGAGAAAGAGGGATTTTCACAGGATGCGGAGCATTCTTTGGTCGTTAATAGGACATTAGGGGTATTAAAATTAGTAAAATTTAAATATATATAAAAATCTCGCTTTTTGTAACGAGCAGCGGATTGATCAATCACTAGTCTGTTCTAGTATCAAAGGTGAAAGAACATGACAGAACGAATAGTCCGTATAGTGAAACTACCGCAGATGCGAGTAGCCTTTACCCATGTTATTAGTGAAACACCCGAAAATGATGCGTCATCTGCTTTACAGGCTTGGGCGAAGGTAAAAGGTATTTTTGATGATACTTCAAGGCATTTTTTCTTCGGATACAACAATCCTCCCCCCTCTCCAGGTAAAAAAGCTTATGGTTACGAATGCCTGATTACTATAGCTAAATGTATCGAACCAGCAGGAGATGTAAAGGTTAAAAACATTCCTGGAGGATTATATGCCGTTATACGCTGTAGAGGAGTAGAAAACCTTCCTACAACTTGGGAATTCCTGATGGAGTGGTCTGATAAAAACGGTAAGTACAACTTTGATGAGGAAAATGAACCTGGTCTCGAAGAAGTTTTGAATCCTCTTGAACAGGATGTAAATGAGTTGATGTTTGATTGTTACCTTCCAATCATGGAATAAAGCATAAAAATAACCAAATTACTAAAATACTCCCTCTACACCCATGTTTAAGTAAATAGCTATTAGCTACATTAATATTCTTCCACAAGTTGAGGACTATTAATTTCCATTAGATAAATGTAGATTTACTAAGGTTTGCCGGTACTGTTGTCAGTATCATGGTTTATTGAGGAGCAGGGGGATTTTCTCGTTTTTTAAGTTGCTCTTATAATTATCTAAGTTCTTGTAGATTTAAATTGTGTTTAAAACTATTTGTTGGAAGATAATAAATTAACAAATCGATTTAATAGCATAATTTTTAGTAAACCTCCCCATAGATATAGTTATACCTGTTAAAGTAATCAGAAAGCCAAACTGACTAAATCGGGTTAAAAGAAGGTTTGTAGAATTGCTTGACGATGAAAAAAAATATTCTGAATCGAAGTACCATAAAAAAATTGCCAAGGAATTAGCACATAAATTGTTAAAAAAGAAACAATTCAAGTTTCCCTTTTAGGGATTTTGTTCTTGGTTACGATAAGTCTAATTGCGGTGTTAACCACTTGGAAAACAAAAACATAGTGGCTAATGGCCTTTTTTCCTTTTCCTTTCCATTTTTTATCCAACGAGATTTAAATAAAGATATAGCTTTTGTATCTGGTCAACTATTTACTACTTAAACCCATAGCCTGTGCATTTGGGCAGACTTTCTTCGCTCTACAGTGAACACATGCTATTTTCTGAAAAACTACAAATATTCGGAATAATAGTAATCCTATCACTTCAAGAAATATGGCCAAAAGAAACAAAGAGAAATTAATAACGAGGGCAGGGATTATAACAATGATGGGAATGAGAAGAGCCGCCATATAGAGGTTATTATGACAGAATAGTCCCTTGCCTCGGTTCGGGAAATTTTCCGCACTTCCTTCTTTTGTAATCTTCTTGGAGAAAATGTTCAAAGCGGCGGTGCAACGACCATTATTCAAGCGGTAATAAACGCAATTAGGACAAACAATTAATGGCATAAGAACATACATTTGACCAAAAGCGAAGAATAGATATAATACCCCAAATAGATATGCTAGCTCGGTAAAATTATAACCGAGGATTATCCCTATTCCGCCAAGGATATAATGCAGAATAGTTGTTCCATTATAGATTAAAACATTTTTAATCGGATATTTTGTGAAAAGTGTAGTACTTGCCATTTCTTTTGTTACCATTTCTTCATTCACCCAAATTTAAGGCCTTATTTTTCGTTAGATTCAGAAATTAGCGGAAATTCCCAGAGATATTGGTCAAAATTAATTTTATCCTTCTCTTCGAATATTATCCCTTCCTTTTCCAACATTTCTTTTTGAGTCTCATACCCCTGTCCTGGCGGAAGCGAGATATGTCCTTTACTATTAATCACTCTATGCCACGGTAAATTATCTTTTCGCGAGGAAGAATGTAATATCCATGCCACCTGACGTGCGGCCCGATAGTTGCCAGCATATGTAGCAATTTGGCCATAAGTGGCAACTTTACCTGGCGGTATCTCTTTAATGAGGGTTTTTACTCTTTCCGTAAACGACTCGGTCATATTTAGTCACTTTCGTCTTGAGGTCGTAAATAATTATTTAGATTATTATGGTAGTAGGCTTCAATTGTTATCAACAGTTCAGGTGATTGCATGTCAGAGAAGACTCAAGAAATCAAATCTAATTTGAGAGTTGCGATAAATACGATGTTAATTGGGATGTGTTTTACCGTTTTCACGTTAATTTGGGCACTTGGACCATCTGTAGATTTTAGTGATTTAATTTTATCTCAACTGGCCATTTCAATTCCGTTGTTATTCTATAGCACTGCCTCTTATTCAAAGCTGGGATATAGAAAGTACCCTGGAGCGTGGAATAACTTTGCAGTGACTTCCTATTTGACAGCATTCAGTTTAATCATAAACTCGATTGGTCTTATGATCTATGCTGTAGACCTCTTTGAAATTGCTGTCATTTATTTCTTATTAACGTGGATGCTAGAATTTATTTATTCGGCTATTGATGTAGCCGAAGATCGAGCAAATCTGAGAGAAAGGGTTATCAAGGATGCTTATTTATTTGCTCTACAATTTGGCTTGGGCTTAGCGGTGATTTTGATTGATAAATATTTTTAGAAATTAACTAAAAGGATCGCAGATCATGAAAGACATAATCTGGCCCGAAAATATCTATACTTTTCTCAAACTGATAGCATCTAGCCCACTCGAAAAAAAAGTGTTAGATTGCGGTGCAGGTGGAAGACGACCGCCACTTGCTCTATTTAGACAAAAAGGATATCAAACTTACGGTATCGACATATCTAAGGCCACTATAGATGCTGCTAATGCTTTTGCAGAACAAAACCAACTTGAATTGAACATTCAGTTCGGAGACATGCGCAAGCTTCCTTTTGAAGATGAGTCTTTCAGTTTTGTCTATACCCAGAATTCCATCTGTCATCTGAGCAAGAAAGATTCTAGAATCGCAATTGATGAGATGAAAAGGGTTTTAAAACGAGGAGGATATTGTTTAGTAGATTTTATGTCCATTGATTGTTCCTTCTGTAACGAAGAAGAAATGGGGCAACTAGTGGGTGACTATGAATATCATACAAGTGATGGAGACGAAGATTATTTGCATAGCTTCTATCACGACTCTGAACCCAATGACTACTTCTCAAACATGACTATTATTAGAACAGATAAAATCATCACGGCATATAGGGCAGTAAAAAAACCTTATACTGATGTACGGCTCTATTACTATGTACAGAAGCCTGATTGAGAGTTTCAAATTTCTATGAAATATAATAAACAGGAAAAAATAAATTCAAACGATGATGATTAATCACTTTAGATATTATAGAATGAAATGGAGATTAGTGCTGGTATGACATCGGAAGAACCACCATTGTGGAAAGGGTATATGAGGAAAATTGTGCTAATCGGCGATCCCGCTGTGGGGAAAACTTCCTTACGACTACGCTTTATGGGAAAAGGGTTTAACCCAGAATATTTAACGACTATTGGTGGAGATCTTTCCATCCATCCAGTTAAATTAGAGACGATTCCTGAAAATCCAACAATTACATTTCAGATTTGGGACATTGCTGGACAAGAACAATTCAATACAATACAAAGCGCCTATTTTCAAGGAGCCCATGGAGCGCTGGTAGTCTATGACGTTACTCGTCGAGATTCCTTTTCAAATGTGGAAAACTGGGTCAATAAGTTATTTGAATACAATGGCGCTGGTGTGGTTCCATACTGTCTAATTGCGAATAAAATTGATTTACGACATGAGCACTATAATGCAATTACGAAAGAAGATGGACTAGATTTAGGGGATAAGCTTTCTGAGGAGATCGCTGGTATTAAAATTGGCTTAATTGAAACAAGTGCTCTAACTGGACAAAATGTGGACCTAGCATTCCAAACATTAGGTGCAGACATGTGGAATTGGTTCCATAAAAAACAGAAGAAATAAAGTAGTTAGTCTTAGAAGATCAGTTACTTTCTAAATAAATACCCTGAACTTCTTGCATTCAACCAAAGGGGACAAGATTATCTGTGAGAATTGATTGCAGCTTTGGGTGACTAAAAAGAGCGGAGGGAACTCTATAATGATGCTCCATGATAGATCAGTTTAAACTATTTTTGCAGGCTCTGGGGCAAGAAAACAAATTTAATGCTAATTATAAGACTACTTCTAACCTAATGCTAGGTCTATCGAAAAAAAGAATCATGCGGTGATAAGTTGAGACGATTAATTCTAATAATATGTCTTGTAGGTGTGACGTGCTCTGTCCACAATTATAAAGGTTATTCAATGGAAAGTTCAAGCTTTACCGCTCAAGTAGGAGATATAAAGCAATATCAATTTGGTAAGTATCTGCTTGATGGCAATAAAGAGACAACCAAGGAAGAATTCCTGTCGGACGGATCATCTGCAATGATTACTTTTAAGAAAGGACTATCATATGCCGTCACTGTCACCTCATTCGGTAATACAAATGGAGAGAAGCATGCTAATGGTTTTATTGTAATTGGCGATTATACCCTTTCTAAAAGAACCATCGACCTATATCTACGACCCACAGTGACTGATGAGACCTATTGGGAAAACGCAGAGAGCAAATGGAATGTAGAATTTGGCTCTTGGGGACTCGGTCAGTCTGGTTATACCGAGGGGGAATTATATATTAAAGAGCGAAAATGGGAGTATATCCAAGGAGGGCAACAATATCAAGAGTATAAACGCGAAGAATGGTATTGGAAGACAGGGTGGCTGAAAAATAGATATTATTCACTTATATCGGGTACCAACGATGAAACTATAACCGAAATCGAAATTACCGATGAACTGTCTGCAGATTCTCTAGTACATGGGTTTGAAATCCTTCCACTGGTGTTACTGAGTCCAGTTGGCTACCTACTTATCCAATATCGGCGCAATCATTCTAAAAAGAGTGGATAGCTAACTTATTTTCCATTCTTTTGGTCTATTAGAAGGAATTGTTCCGTCTATTCCACTTTACGGGATATATTTAAAAATTTGGAGTAGAAGTGCCTCCTAAAATTACTCCAGTTTTTCCATGCTCCCTCATTCAATAGTATAATATTGATTTATTGGTTTAATTTAATATAATCTAGGGTGTACTCTAGATAGGTTAGATTTTGACCTTCAAAGCGTTCTACATTTTTTAATTTCTTTATATCACAATTGTTCGTACTAGAATTTGGATCATAGTTATTAAATAGAGGTGAAAAGATGCATAAGATGTTATTAGACTTTGCTAATGAGTTTGAAACTAAAAGACTTATACTACGACCCTATAAAGATGGAGATGAAGTTGGTTTCTTAAAAATATTAGAAGATGGCAATCGTGAACATTTGGATGAGTTATTAGGTCCTGTCTCCCAAACAACCGATTTAATAGAGATTAAAATATATATAAGACAACTTGCCGCTGATTGGACGTCAAGAACCCGTTTTGTACTAAGTTATTGGGAAAAACATACCTCTGCATATTTAGGTCATATTTGGATTGAACCTAAAGACTGGGATTTGTCTATCTTTGAAATCGGCTGGTTCGTTGTGAAAGACCGACAGGGTGAAGGTCTAGCAACTGAGGCTACAAAAACAGGATTAAAATTCCTTTTTGGAGACTTAAAGGCACATAAGGTGATTGTGACGGTCAGAGACCACGGTAAATATAAAGAAAAGAGTTTTGGTCTTGCGAAAAGATGTGGGTTTAGGCAAGAGGGCTACACCCGCGATTCAGTCCAAATATTTAGTTCAAAAGGTCCTGGTCCAATTGTGGGGGTTTATCATTTTGGACTTTTGAGAACAGAGGCGAAAGAAGCAGGATATCTTGACTAATAATCCTTAACATCACTTCTCTCCTTTTTTTTCAGACTTCTTTAAATAGAGAGAAATGAATTATTCGACCCATAAAAAGAATAGATCGGGAACAAAATTGAGTCATGGTGATTTTATGAATCGTTGTCCATGGGTAGGTAAAAATAAGCTGATGATTAACTATCACGACACTGAATGGGGAGTCCCTATACATGATGATGGCTTTAATCCTGTATTATCCTCTTTTTTTTCTAATAATTATTCCTGTAGTGAATATAAATGTTGTTGCCAAAATCCCACTAGTAGGTACCTTAAATTCTGCTACAAACCCATCGCCTTCAATAGTTGCATTGTCTAAATAAATATACCAAGAAGCTGTAGGTGCACGGCGACTCATATAAATATCAATACCGACCTCGATTTTAGCAGGATTATTGGCATTAGATGTGCTTAAAGACAATTCACTGTAAGAATTAGGCACAAAATACAGATCTGTCTTCTCTGTAGCTCCAAGTTGGTTATCAGACGCATCAAACCATTTAATATACGCCCGAACATATGCACCATCAGGGCTAAGCGCCCATATTTTGAAGGTGACCTGTGGATTCGCATCAAACCCAGTCAGATTCTGTCCTAAATGAATCTCATTACTACCCTTCCACTCGATTTCTACTTGTTGTGAGCCTGCTATTGGTGTATATGAGCCTACTGTACCTACCACCGTTATGTTATATTCTGCTCCAGCATTAGGGTCATATGTTACCCATGAAGACGGAAAAGTGCCTATAGAACTCTCTTCAAAGTCAGGATTCTGAAGTTGTGCAGCTGTTGGTATTGCAGAAACTCCTGTAACTCCTAATATCACAAACAGAACTAATCCACATATTAAATTACGCATTTTAATACCCTCATCAATTTAAATAATCAAATTGTTAATAAATAACTCGATTGAATTAAATATCTTAAAAATGATATTTTTTCTATCAAGTTAGATTATTTCGATACCTACAAGGAGTCAATCAGGAATAAAATCGGATCATGGTGATTTTATGAAGCGTTGTCCATGGGTAGGCAAAAACGAGCTGATGATCAACTCTCACGACACTGAATGGGGAGTTCCTGTGCATGATGATGTGACACATTTTGAATTTTTAATTTTAGAAGGAGCACAGGCGGGGTTAACCTGGAGTACAATTCTCAATCGGAGAGAAGGATATCGTGAAGCCTTTGCTAATTTCGATGCAGTCGTCGTGGCAAAGTATGATGCTGTAAAAATGGAAGAATTGAGAGAAAATCCCGGGATAATCCGCAACAAACTAAAAATAAAAAGTGCTGTTCAGAATGCCAAGTCTTTTCTAAGCATTCAAGAGGAATACGGGTCATTTGACGCCTATATTTGGGAATTCGTCGACAATAAACCTATAAAAAATGCCTTTAAAACCTTGGACGAGTTACCAGCTCAGACAGAGTTATCTCAAAAAATTAGTAAATCGTTAAAAAAGTTGGGTTTTTCCTTTGTGGGTCCTACCATCATCTATGCCTACATGCAGGCAGTGGGGCTTGTGAATGACCATTTAGTGAGTTGTTTTCGGTATAATGAGGTATGAATCCACTTGCAGTGGGTAATTTTATAAAAGCCTGAAATTATTCCTAGTCGAACACTAATGCTACTCACCATTCTCCTTAGTTGATGAGGTGCGAGGTGGAACTCGCGCTCTAATTTGGTTGGAACTGTCAGCTGCTGTCATAGCCTTTAGAATGAACTGTATACAGCGTTCTCAGTTAGTTAAAGGACTTTTAGCGTCATAATGAAAGTAATTGCTACAAAGACATCCCCTACTGCAGTTCGGAAACGATAATTCGATTTCTTAACCTTATTTGTCAATGCTTTCACTTTCGTGCAGTTAGCTACATGCAGTGTCTATTAGAGTGAGTAGTACCATTTGGTGTTTGAGAATTTTCTTATGTAATTGATTTCTCTTCCTAAAAAGGAACTACTCATTCTTCGCGGTTCACAGTTATGTCTATGTTCTAAAGGCAGTTAAAACTCTATTTATGACTCGGTTTTTCGAGATAATAGATACAAAGTCATAATTTAGTTTAAAATCACTTAAAATGAGTTGAAAAGAATGGTCAATTGGCGAAATAAACTAAAGTGGTACCAATTTGATGTTGCCCGAAGAATCAGATTATTAGAGGGAGAAGAATTAGTTAATGAACTAGAGGACGTTATAGAAGATATTAGGACTAAAAAGTTGGATAAAAATGGAATGTTTCGGCTCTATATTCAACAGCTAGAAGGTCTCATAGCAGAGACACGACTTAAACCCAAACGTAAAGGTCGTCAATATGATCCTTTCCATATTCCCCGTTCTGGCGATGGAAGGATTGTTCTCTTTGGTGTTTCCAATGCTGGAAAAAGTACACTAATGAATGCAATCACTAATACAGATGTAAAAACCGGGGATTACCTTCATACGACACGAACCGCTCTTGCAGGTACATGTGAATACAGTAATGTGAAGATCCAGATTATTGATGTCCCAGGCTTTTTAGATTTTAAAGAGGATTGGGCAATTAGTAAACAGATCGTCCGAGTTGCGAGAACCTGTGACGCCATACTTCTGGTAATTGATTTGTCTCTAGATATAGATCGTCAATATAATTTCCTTCTGGGACAATTGAGAAATGCGAAGCTCCTGGAAGGTGAAGATTGTCCCTATAAATTGGCTATTATTGCAACGAAGGGCGATCTTTCTGGTTCAAAACAGAATTTTGAGCTATTAAAATCAAGGACTTCTTTATCAATCCATCCGATCACAATAAAGAACGGGGAATCCCTTGAAAAATTGAAGGAATATCTCTTTAGCTCTTTAGAAATTATGAGGATCTATACTAAGCCACCAGGACATGAAGTTAATTATAATAGCCCTTTTATTTGCCCTTTAGGGACTACAATAGCGGATTTGGCGGAGAAAATTCACAAGGATTTCATAAAACTTTTCCGTTATGCAAGGGTTTCGGGGTCATCCGTCGAGTTTTCGGGTCAACGCGTCGGATTGGAGCATGAGCTGAAGGATAGCGATGTTGTGGAAATCGTGGTAAGTCGGCGATAATGTTGATTTTCAAACAAGCGTTAAATCCTACTTTTTTCTTTTTCTTTAAAAAGGGAATATGGGAATTAGGATTGCCAGTATGTTGTTTTAACTACAAGCTTCCTCCCTGTTAGACTCCACTCCCTTTTTTCCTTTTTCAGTTTAACCTAACTATTTAATCTTCAGTAGTAAAAAAGAAGAGAGGTTTTATGTATACTGCTCTATATATTCTTCTTTCTCTTTATTCGTCTGATAAACAAAAATGCTCCAGCTGAAACAGCTGTTATAAGCGAAAGTCCAGGGATATTTGATCCATTATCTGTTGTATTACTTGTTGTGTCAGGTGTTGTATTACTTGTTGTGTCAGGTGTTGTATTACTTGTTGTGTCAGGTTGATTAAAATTATATGAATCGTAATAATCCAGATCTATAACTTGACAACCACTATCCTCGATATCGTCCTTGTATAGATCAATAAATGACTCCTTTACATCCACAGTGTAATGAATGGGTATGAAATAACCAGGCTCAATAGTCATTATCACCGAAACAACATCTATCTCAGTCATTGTCTGACACCCTGGACCGAGAGGTAGAAGAACTAGATCTATCTCACCAGTCAATTGCTCGTACTCATCAATATTCCAGGAATCACCTGCATGAAAAATTGTAAAGCCTTCAATTTCAATAATATAACTAGTATAGTTATATGACTGAGGATGACTTGATTCAGGTGATCCAGGCATCGTGTACATATAGAAACAGCGTACATTGAAATTATTGATAGTAAATGTATCCTCAGGAATTACAGAATTTGCTCCATATTGGACTGCTTCCAATGTCATAATGGCTGGAAAGTAAAAACTAGTATTACTGGTTGTAATGATATCAATAGACGTTGGATCATAATGGTCACCATGATTATGAGTGATGAGAATGGCATCAGCAGGATAATTTGAATAATCGGATGGTAGATCAAAGGGATCAATGTAGATCCTGGTGTCTTCTGTCTCTATCATTACTCCCGCATTATTTAATAGTCTTACATGAATCCCATCATTTGAGGTAGAATACGTAAAACCTTCAATGTCATCTTGCAGCTGTAAACCTTGACGTGAATTAAGGGTAGCCGTACAACAGACAATGCTTATGTTCAGCAGTAGAATAACAACAATGTTTCTTATTAATAATTTCCTTTTATTCTTCAATTTTCAATCCTCATTGACCATCGAGCATCTTACTCATGTTCTTAGATAAAATCTCTTGATTTTGTTACTCGGTAAGTCAACTCAAGGAAGAGAAGATTTATTTAAATAGAAAGATGGTGATTTCATTATTGGAAGTATCTCCTCCTACCTCTGATGAATCCACATAGTAACAGAGAAAAATTGTTCTTTCAACCATGAAATTTAACCCCCTTTAATATGAAATCGATAGTTTAGATAGCGATATTAACAAAATAGATGTCAAAAATCGTCTTTGTACTGCACGATGTTTTGACTACAAGTTGCCCTCCTCCTAAACTTCCTCTAATTTTTCATTTTTCTTTAAAAAAAGGAAAATGGGAATTAAAAATTACCTAATCTTTAGAAGCCATGTATTTGACAAGGTCGATCAATCGAACAGAGTTTTCTATTTCCTGATTGGTAGCGGTCTAATTCGAATTCTATCATCCTCTATAATAATAACCGACCCTTCCTCTATTTCTTTCTCAATTTTTGGCAATGAATCCTTTAAAATTCTATTTATATTTTCAACACGTTGGTCTTCTAATCGTAGAATTATAACAGATGGTTTTTTCGCTTGTGCATATGCCAAAATTGCTCCAAAACCTAAATCTGCGGTAATTATAGAATATTTGTTCTCTATTGCAT
>JAEOTF010000060.1 GCA_016840025.1 Candidatus Hodarchaeota archaeon | reverse complement strand
GCACTTCAAACTTTCTTGTTGCTAGCCAACGATTTTGTAATTTCTCCCATTCATTGGAACCATAAAGGTCTTTTTCCAACATCACTTGTTCTTCTACTTCAGACAGCAGATGGGGATGTTTACGTAAGACTTTTTCTAACTCATGCTTATACGAGGCTAGTACGGGACTATTTATGAATTCTTGACCCCTTTTCGCTAAAAGACTTCCTATTTCAATATCCACAAAGGTTAATTGTTTTTGAAGAGAATTAGTTGTGTTTGTAATCTGATTTAACAGAGCTAGAGCATCATTATTTGTTTGGTCTGCTGCGACTTGCAAATTAGCAAACAAAGGAACATCAATGAAACCCTCGAATAGACTATTAATGTCCTCATAAAGGTTTAATATACCTGCAGGAGTCGTTTCTTTTTGATCAATTTTACCACGGTATTTTTCTTCAATTGATTTTGCTTTTTTCAGAGTAGATTCAACAATATTATTAATTTTTGAGTCTTTAGACCCGGAGAATAATACAGACAGATCCCATTCGACTTTTTGCGAATCAGACAATTTTTATCACCTATTCCTCGTACACCAAGTCCCAATCGACATAGCTAGAGAAGCGAAACTTTTTTCTCTTTCTTTTTTTTCAAATTTATCTGCGTTAAAAATAGTTTTCTTCAGTATAAGTCATATTTGAGAATTAGTTAGATCAAATAAGGTGATTAAATGCTAAAATTTGGCACAGTAGGACCAACTTTTCCTCCAATCGAACAAATCCCACAGAGGGCTAAAAGAGTTCAAGGTAGCGGATATGATTCCATATGGTTTCCTGATCACTTAATGGGATGGCATCCACAGAGCATTTGGACCCCAGATATTGTAGGAGAGTTGGCGTCATTTAGCCCTCACACTTTTTTTGAGACAACTCTCTCAATTGCACTCGCTGCTTATTCAACAAAAAGACTCCTTATTGGAGCTGGTGTAACCGAACCAATCAGGCATCATCCTGCTATGTTAGCTCAGAGCTATGCAACTTTGGAGCATATAACCAGAGGTCGTTGTATCTTGGGAATAGGAGCGGGGGAAAAAGAAAATGTTGAACCTTACGGTCTAGAGTATAAAAAGATCGTTAGTAGACTTGAGGAAGCCTTACAAATCATTCGGCTATGTTGGAATTCAGAAAAACATGAATTGTTGAACTTTAATGGAAAGTTTTGGATATTAAAAGAGGCTGTGTTTGATCTCCCACCATGGAAAAGCCGACCCCCAATATGGATAGGTGGGGCAGGACCAAGAATGGCAAAACTTGTAGGCAAATATGCAGATGGTTGGATCCCCTTCACTATTGACTTGGAAACATATAAGGAGCGACTTCAGATCATTAAAGAAGCTGCAGGGAAAGCTGGGAGAGATTATGAAAAGATCACAAAAGCCCTATTCGGGAGTGTAATCATTGACAAGAGTCATGATGAATGCCTAAAATTGATGCAGGCACCTTTAATCAAAGCACGGGCTTTACTCACTCCATCAACTTATTTCGAAAAACATGGTTATGAACATCCATTAGGAAAGAAATTTTACGGGCTTACTGATTTTGTTCCTTCTCGCTTAACAAAAGAAGAAGTACTTGACGCAATTGAAAAAGTTCCTCTAGAAGTGGTTCAAGAGAGTTACATTTTTGGAACCCCGGAAGAAGTTACTGACCAATTAAAGGGATTTATTGATGCAGGGTTAGAACATTTCGTAATATGGAATGAAACATACTTTGGAGATCCCTTCAAATTAAAAAGTTCCTATGATTGCTTGAAAGAAGTGATCAATAATTTTAAAGAAACTTAGACAATCAATACTTTTTCCTTGACGAGATCTTTAAACATTCTTTTGGTTAAGCATTCTATGAAAGTGATTTCACATTCAATTGACACTCTCTCTACTTAGAATTTAACATATGAGATGAAAATATCTTAAGAAAAGGCAGTGGGATACTGATGGATACAACTGGTTATCAGGCATATTTGAAGAAAGTAAAAAAGCCTCAAAGTACTATCGATCAATTTATTAGACTCTCTAAAGAGTTTGATGAAAAGCTAATCAAGTCTAAGCAAAGAAATCTTGATAAAGCTACTCCTGAAGATTTGAAAAGCTACTATAACAAACTTACACAAGAATTGAAGCAACCTATAGTTAACCGACATCTATGGGCAATATTGACATATTACAGATTTAACGAGAATGATGAACTTTATTGTGTAGCAAATGAACTTCTTGGAGCTAATTATCTAGAAAAATACAAGTTAAAGGATTTTGAGGGAGTGGAGCAAAATGATGTTAAAGTTCTTGCTTCAAATGGTATAAAAACCGCACAACAACTCCTTGATCTTGGAAAGACTAAAGCTGGAAGAGAGAAATTAGCTAAAAAATACCACATCTCTAGCGATTCCATTTTAGAACTCGTTAAACTGTCAAATTTAGCAAGAATATCTGGTTTAAAGAGAAAAAGAGCCCGTTTATTCTATAATGCGGGATTGGACACACTGGATAAAATTGCAGCCTATAATGATTCTGAGAAATTAAGAGAAGACTTGATTGATTACGTAAAGCGATCAGGATTTGCTGGAACACCTTCCACACCTGGTGAGGCCGCTCATACACTCCTTTTAGCAAATTATCTGAAAAGAATAATTGAATATTAATATTAGATGATTGATTCTTTGCCAACTCTCACTAGATTGGCTTAAGAAGCTCTTGTAACCCCACTCATTTATCTATAGAATTTCATTCACTTTCGATTAGCTCTCTCTCTAATCCGATAATAAAAGCAAAATAATTTATGTTAGATCAATTTTGAGTAGTTTTATTAAATGGAATTAATACTTCTAGATAGAAATGGGTGAATCTTATTGGCAAATTTAATTTTGACTGTTCCAGAAGATTTGAAGAAAATTATTGAGAAATATAAGGATATTAACTGGGATGAGATTGCTCGGAAAGCTTTATGGGAACATGCTCAAAAAGTAGAGTTGATGGAGAAAATAGTGGTTAATAGTCAGCTTACAGATGAAGATACTTTAGAAATTGGAAGAAAAATTAAACAAGAAGTCGCAAAAAGGCATGGGCTATAGATGAGACTTGTTATAGATACAAATATGATTATAGCCGCCTTAATCAAGGATAGCAAAGCAAGAGAAATAATCATCTTAAATAAATTCGAATTTTATTCTCCTGACTTTGTTTTAGAAGAAATAAGAAAATACAAAGATTACATCTGCAAAAAAGCCCGAATGAATCAGAACGAATATGATCTTCTCATTACTTTAGTTTTTCAATACATTGAAGTGATTTCAATAGAAAAATATCAAAAGAAGTTACAAGAAGCCAAAAAAATTATGATAGAAGACATTAAGGATGTACCTTATGTTGCATGCCATCTCGCGCTTAAAACTGAAGGTATATGGACAAATGATCCCAATTACAAAAATTTAGATGATAATATAACGATATTTAGTACTAAGGATTTATTAGAAATTTTAGAAACAGAAGATTCCGATTAAAACATGATCTATGATTGATAAGCATGGAGTTAATTGCCAATGGTCATAAAAAAAATGGATGTTGTGTTCTACCGTGTTGAAAGGAGCAAATGGAACCAAGCTAAGGAATTTTATTCGAATACACTCGGATTTAAACAAGTTTTTGGTGCTGATGAGATGGGGTGGATCGAATATCGCGTAGAAGAAGATCATACAACTGCTATAGCTATTTCTCTAGTTGAAGATGGTGAAGTTCATCCTGAAGGCGGCGGTACTGCAGTTTTTATAGTAGATAACTTAGAAAGCGCTATTTCAGAACTTAAATCTAAAGGTGTGGAGTTTTCTGGTGAAATTTATGTTGATGAAATGATTAAATTTATTAAGTTTCAAGATCCCTGTAAAAATCAGCTACAACTCGTAGAAGTCTTAATAACCGAAGATTAGCCACATTGAACATTAACCGCTCATTCCACTGGGTAAGGACCATTATCAAACTTTTTAGAATGATAACCCTTTACTCCGATGATATATGCCAAAGGGCTAAACAGTTTCTCATTTGCTTTCAACCGATCGAGTACATCACTGAAATTATGTTGAGGAACCCAACCGAGTTCCTTCCTCGCCCGCTCATTGACATATACTCTATCAATTTGAGGAAACATTTTCCAGTTGCGATGCCTATACTCAACTTCATAGTCAGGAATTATTCGCTTAACTACCGCTGCTGCATCAGAACGTAACTCAAGCATATCATCTTGTGAAAATGGTGTTGTTGCACTGATGATATAACGAGCAAAACCAATCACGGGTGCTTTTTCCATCGCTAGTAAATGAGCACTTACAACATCTTCTATGTCTACTCTTCGGTGGAGAAACTCATTTGCTTTTACATTGTTGTCCTCATAACCTTCTCGCACTTCTTTTCTATCGTCTTCCTCTGGAAAAAAACGAGAAGTTCTTAGAATAAGACAGGGCAGTTGGTTGTTACGATGGAATAGTTGACAAAGATTCTCCGCAGCAACCTTGGTCACGCCATAAATATTTTTGGGGACAGGTATAACATCTTCGGTTATCCAAGTTGCTGGAGTGTCAGCAATTGGCATTATCGCATCGCCGAAAGTGCTGGTCGTGCTCGTGTAGATAAATGAGGTTACTCCTGCTGAGGCAGCCTCCTCCAGAAGGTTTAGCGTTCCTGTAATATTGGTATCAACAAAATCTTGCCGACGATGTGTAACAACATGCGGCTTATGCAAAGTTGCGGCATGAAAAACTGTATCTATTCCTGCCATACATTGTCTGATAAATTCTTGGCTTGTTATTGTTCCGATCTCATCGGTAAACTCAGAATCAATCAAGTCTATGCCGATAACCTCATAATTCTGGTTTTTCAAAGTACGGACAAGTGCTTCACCTAAGTGACCTGCACTACCTGTCACCAACACTTTCATATTTACATTCCTCCAAAACCAGCCCAAAGGAACTAATTGTAGAAGTTTTAGCAACAGATGATTAGGTATTCTTATGTCATTAGTTGGGGATAAGTACAACCACCATGGGTGAATATAGTCACGGTCACTTAATTCTTCTTCTTTTCATTTTTTAAGATTACACCTGCTTGTATGAAGGCTTCTTCTATTTTAGGCACATGATCTGTGACATAAAGTTTCTTTCTCTCTTCTTCATTTAAACTCTGAGTCACAAAAACATGATTCTTTCTTGAAAGGAACTTAAGCATTTGAAAGAGACTAGAAGAGTGAACAAATACGCCTAATTACTCTTCAAGCTTTTCAGAAGCAATTTAATAGTGAAATCTTATTATAAATATTGTAATGTTTAAACTATATTAAATGACCTTTTTTCGCTACGGTGATAAATTGACAACGATTTCTGTTTCAATTGATGATGAATTAGTTGAATGGTTAGATCAATTAATTCAAGAAGGCATAATTAATTCTAGAAGTGAAGCTGTAAGAGGAGGAATATATTCTTACATAAAAGAGCAAATTGGAATAGGCTCACGGGAAGAGTTGATAAAATATCTCAAAAAAAGACAAAAAAGACCCTTCCAATCTGGAGTAGAGGCTATCCGAACTGTAAGGGAAGAGGAATAATATGTCACTTTATCTTGATACAAATGTTTTTTATCACGCGTATTGTCCGATAGAAGACCAAGAAAGAGCAGACCGGTTATTAAAACAATTATCAAAAGAATTCCAAGGCGTGACGTGTGAATGGATGATAATTGAAATGTTTCGAGCTCTAAAAAAACAAGCTAATCTTGGAACTATAGAAGAAAAGGATGCGAAGTTAGTTGTTAAGTTCTTTTTATCCGAAATTGGTGAAATGAGTCAAAAGAAGAAGATTATTTTAGTACCTGTTACTCTCGCTGCTTTAATGGCTGCAAAAAAAACAGATATTTGGAAAAAACCTGTATGCCGCAGATGCTTTACATGCTGTTATTGCTATCCGGTCTAATGTTCTTAATTTTATTACTTTTGATAGTAATTTCAAGGGAGATTTAGGTACAATCCCGATGCTTAATCCTAATCAAGAGTCGTTTAAAGAAAGTATCCTTAAATTGAAAAAAAAGTAATAACAGATTGCTTTCTCACCTTAGTCAATCATACATGTCATCAATGCTTTACGACAATATGTATCACCCATGTGGTTTCCTCCATTCCTCCGTCCAAATTTAGCACCAATTGAAATTACTTTCACTAGAGTAAAACAGTCTCTTGATGAATTACAACAAATCAGATTAAAGCGCTTAGATGCTAAATACTAACAATATAGCCTTTTTAACTTACGGACGCAAGAACTCGCCGTCTTAACAGTGAGGGTGTTAGGAGAAATGAGAGAATTAAAGGATATTGTGTCCAAACTCTTTAAATATCATACTGTTTTTTTTCCTTTCTTGCTAAAACTGCAAAATAAGGAGCAAAACATGTAAGGAAGTGTTCATAAGACCCTAGCGGCAGGTTTTTCTGATCCAACAAATAACGAGGGTCTTCCCAAACCCCTTCTATTGAAAATCCAGCAATAACTAATCCATTAAAGACATCAGTCAGTGTATGTCGAAATTCAATGCTATCTTTCTCATCCTCAGGATCGATTTGATGTTGTTTATAGGGTGTTGGTTTAGCAACATAATTAGTACCATCCCAAGATGTATCATAAATCATATAGATTGCAGGATTAACATAGCCATTTCTATAATATTTACCATGTCTAAGAACCCGAAACACTTCGTTATATACTTGTCTAACCTCAGGGACAAATATAATGGAAATAGCTTGATAAACTAAATCAAAACTTTCGTTGTCAAAGATGGTTAGATCTCTCATATCACATTGATCAACATTAATTTCGTATCCATAATGATCCGCAGCCATCTGATCAGCTTCAAGTTGTGAAGTAGATAAATCAACAACAGTAACGTTAGCGCCTAAAAGACCAAATACCACTGATTGTTGCCCTCCTCCCGAAGCAAGACAAAGAACGTCTTTTCCCACAATCTTCTTGAGAATTATGGGTGGATAGACATAAGTGTAAGGAGAAGGTAGATAATCAAGTTTATTGTTGGCATAGGCAAGTAATAAGTCTTTATCAAGATTTAACCATGGTTGGGTGTATCTATCTTTATTGTTACCACGTAAATCCCAATGTTTTTGATTTCTTCGGGCTATTTCATCAAGGTATTTCATTAGATAACTTCCATGCTAACATCTATTTTAACCAAGGAGTGGACTACACACAGTTCAAGCGTGTGAGCTTTATTCTTCTACGATAGCACTTGTTCGGACAAATGGGATCTGGTTTAATCAGCGGATTAACTCAGCATCCATCCGAGTAGCGGTACTTATCTCCAAAGGCGTAACTTCGATACGTTCCGTATAAAGCTCATTTGTGATGAAATGAGAATAAAAATGCTCCTCTAACCCTAGATACTCAATACTTTTGGAAGCATTCCAATCCCGACGCGTGCGTAAGAAACACACCGGACAGCAGAGGACTCTGTCCGCGAGTTGCATAGGGTGGTCAAGAATACCTCCGCATTGATGACAACGTTAAATTATTAAAAATTCTTTTTAAAAGGGAACAATCGAGCTGACAGGGTAATGTTTTTGCAATTCAAGAGGTTTTTTGGATGAAGAAAATTAATATGGGTAAATATTCTCCATATAAAAAATTAGGGAAAACAATTACAAGGGAAATTAAGGATAAAATAGTAATTTGGCCTTATTATGAACAAACATGGAAAAGTGGAGAGATCAGCATACGAATTCTAGAAAAAAAAGATGTTGATGAAGTTGCTGAATTATGGAGAATGTGTTATGGAGAACTTTACGGTTCATCTTTAAAATATGAATGGGTGTTGTATTCTGAAAGATATGAAACGTATGTTGCTTTTAAAGAGAATTGGAAAGAAAATTCCCAACATAAGAATTTTTGCATGATTGTGTATGAAGATACTGTAAATCATAGGATTTTTGGGGCTTGGGCACTTTGGAAGGAAAATAAAAATCTACAAATTGAATTTAGTTTGGGAGTAGTTCATCCTGAAAATCGAAAGGGGGAAAGTGGAGTTAAAATGGTATCAATCGCCAATGATATAATTAAAGTGCTAGAAAAGGAATCAGGTGCTGAATATCTCTCTGCCTTTTGTGAGACATGGCAGAATATTGCTCAATTTCTTTGTTTCAAACAATGGGGATTTAAGGTTGCAGGTATTTTTCCAGGTCAATTTACACGTTGGAATGGAGGACAATCAGAATATCGGGCTTGTGAGGTACATTTCTACAAATTTTTAGGGGATACAGAAAAATATGTCACAAAACCAGAAGAGTGGGAGCTTTTACCTGAATTTAAAAAACTCTGGAATGTATTGGAAGAAATAAATAAGAGTTCAACTGAAAAAATTTATTGAAAAATCAATTCCGAAATTTCTCTTCAATAATTCTTCAGCAAGAAAAATCACATAATTGTAAGAAAGGAGAAACAGATAGGGTAGAAACTTTTGATTTAGAGGGATTCTAGTAATAGCTGGAAAGGGATAAAAAAGGAAGGGAAAGCGGAATGCTATCTCTTTCGTACGAGGTAGATCACCACAAACAGTAGCCCAAGGTGAGTAAAGCCCAGTAACAGCATAAAAGTGTCGAATTCGGGAGTTACAAGATCATCATAATAGGTTTTGAAGGTCGCATCGTAAATTGGAATCTCACCAAATACACCTCCATTATAAACGTCACTCAGGTAAAGCAGCCACTCAAACTCATCATCAGACGTCGTAAATGTAGGATCAGAAACGATAATATAGTAAGTTGAAGATATAGTGATACTGACAGTCGTAAAAGTATGATTAAACCAACTCTCTTGAAATAGTGCTAATCCAGATAGGTCAATAGTGCCACTCGCCAAGGGGGTACTCCCATCAGAGGCATCATCCACCAATATTGTGAGACTTCTACCTGATGGATCTTCTGTATTCTGGTTAACAATACGAATACTTACTCCAGCAATACCATCAACGGAAGGAGTGAAACTTTGCCACCAACCAGTACTGGTTAGGTACATACCTGAGTCACTATCCCATGTTTGTTGCTGATCGACAACAAGAGCATTAATACCGCCTGCTGCGGGTACAAGAGAGACATTATTCCAAGCAAAGCTTGTCAGTAGAAATAATAGACAAGTGAATAAACACAAGAGAGATTTTTTATTCAAACCCAACACCTTTCTTTAAAGCATCATTTAGAGTCTTTAGTTATTTTACATTGATGATTTCGTTTATTAGGCTTTCTATAGATTCAAAATGGTTCAATAGCTTAAAAATGGGGGAAATTACGTACGAAGACTTAAATGAATCCCTTTCTAATCAATAACTAAGTGATTGTGATTACTTTTTCTGGATTTCAACTAATGACGAATATATGATAGCAAGCTCTTGGAGTCATAAAAATGAGAGATAAAGGAGTATTATCTCTTTCGTACGAGATAGATCACCATAAGCAGTAGTCCAAGGTGAGTAAAGCCCAGTAACAGCATAAAAGTGTCGAATTCGGGAGTTACAAGATCATCATAATAGGTTTTGAAGGCCGCATCGAGGCTTGGATAGTTATAAAGCATACCGCCACTATAAACGTCACTAGTCGCATACCGCCACTCAAACCGATCATCAGTCGTCGTATATGAATCATCATAAAGGATAATATAGTAAGTCGAAGATACTGTGATACTCACAGTCGTAAATGTAACATCATACCAAGCAATTATGCCTAAATCTAATCCGTATAGGTCAATAGTATCCATTGCTAAGGGTGTAATCCCATCAGAGGCATCATCTAACATTATTATAAGATATCTGACACTTGGATCTTCTGTATTATAATTTTGAATACAAACACTTACTCCTGCAATACCATCGACTGAGGGAGTGAAGCTTTGCCAATAAAATGGAGTGGCTAACAGTTCCGCACCCCAATTATGAGTGGTTTGTTGTTGGTCGACAACTAGAGCGCCTGCTGCGGGTATAATAGAAGCATTATTCCAAGCGAAGCTTGTCAGTAGAAATAATAAACAAGATAATAAAGACAAGAAGAATTTTCTATTCAAGCCCAACACCGTTTTTTGAAGTCTTATTTGTAATTTTTATTTTCTTTCACTCTATTTCATTTGATAAGGGTGCATTTTAAGCTTACTATAGATCTTAGTAATGGCTTGAAAAGGATAAAAAAGGAAGATAGAGGAGTATTATCTCTTTCGCACGAGGTAGATCACCATAAGCAGTAGTCCAAGCTGAGTAAGACCCAGTAAAAGCATAAAAGTGTCGAATTCGGGCAAGGCGTCCTCATAATAGGTTTTGAAGGTCATATCGTAATTGGAACCGTAACTCGATACACCACCATCATAGAGGTTATCCGAAGCATGGTACAACACAAACTCATCATTAAACGTCCACCATGTAGGGTCTTTAACGATAATATAGTAAGTTGACGATATAGTGATACTAACAGGCGAAAAAATATAATGGAACCAACCAGCTGAATCGACTGCTAATTCAGATAGGTAAATAGTGCCACTCGCCAAGGGGGTACTCCCATCAGAGGCATCATCCACCATTATTGAGAGATATCTGCCGCGTGGGTCTTCTGTATTATAGTTAAATATAGCAACACTCACTCCTGCAATATTATCGACTGAGGGAGTGAAACTTTGCCACCAGCCAATATCGTCTATCCATGGATTCCAATTAGCAGTTGTTTGTTCTTGATCGACAACAAGAACAAGATCGCCTGCTGCGGGCACAAGAGAGACATTATACCAGCTGAAACTTGTCAGTAGAAATAAGAGACAAGTGAATAAAGACAAGAGAGTTTTTTTATTCAAGCCCAACACCTATCTTTGAAGTCTCATTTGGAGCCTTTATCTACTTTCACTTAATTCGTTTGATAGGGCTGTATTTTAAGCTTATTGTAAATCCTATTAATAGCCTGAAAGGGATAAAAAACGAAGGTATAGAGGAATGCTATCCCTTACGTACGAGATAGATCACCATAAGCAGTAGCCCAAGGTGAGTAAGACCCAATAACAGCATAAAAGTGTCGAATTCGGGAGTCACGAGGTCATCATAATAGGTTTTGAAGCAAGCATCGTAGCTTGAACCGTAATTCGATACACCGCCATCATAAGGGTTACCTGTATCAAATATACCAATAAACTCATCATCAGTCGTTGTAAATGTAGGGTCTTTAACGATAATATAATAAGTTGACGATATAGTGATACTCACAGTCGTAAAAGTATAATCAAACCAAGCAGCTGGACCGACTGCAACTCCAGATAGGTCAATAGTGGTATTTGCTAAGGGGGTACTCCCATCAGAGGCATTATCCACCATTATTGAGAGATATCTGCCGGATGGATCTTCTGCATTACGGTTCCTAAAATAAACACTTACTCCTGCAATACCATCAACCGAGGGAGTGAAACTTTGCCAGTATCCCATAGTATCTATTCCCGCACCTGCATCATAAGTTATTTGTTGTTGATCGACAACAAGAGCATTAATATCACCTGCTGCGGGCACAAGAGAGGTTTTATTCCAAGCGAAGCTTGTCAGTAGAAATAAGAGACAAGTGATTAAACACAAGAAGGATTTTCTATTCAAGCCCAACACCTTTCTTTGAAGGCTCATTTAGAGACTTCGGTTTTTTACATTGATAATTTTGTTTATTAGGTTTTCTATAGATCCTAATAATGGCTTGAAAAGGATAAAAAAGGGAGAGAGAGGAGTGTTATCTCTTACGTACGAGATAGACTACCATAAGCAGTAACCCGAGCTGAGTAAAGCCCATTAACAGCATAAAAGTGTCGAATTCGGGAAAGAGGTCATCATAATAGGTTTTGAAGGCCGCATCGTATTCGAAATAGTAACTCCACATACCACCATCATAAGGGTTATTCTGGGCCCCGCACCAATGAAACTGATCATCAGGCGTCGTCCATGTAGGGTCTTTAACGATAATATAGTAAGTTGACGATATCGTGATACTGACAGGCGTAAAAGTATAATTAAACCAAGCAAATTGATCGATTGCTAAGCCAGATACATCAATAGTGCTACTCGCCAAGGGGGTACTCCCATCAGAGGCATCATCCACCATTATTGAGAGATATCTGCCGGATGGGTTTTCTGTACTATGGTTTTTAATATAAACACTCACTCCTGCAATATTATCAACCGAGGGAGTGAAACTTTGCCACCAACCAGTAGTGTCTATGTTTGGAATGAAATTAGCAGTTGTTTGTTGTTGATCGACAACAAGAGCATTAATACCGCCTGCTGCGGGTACAAGAGAGACATTATTCCAAGCGAAGCTTGTCAGGAGTAATAACAGACAAGTGATTAAACACAACAAGGATTTTCTATTCAAGCCCAACACCTTTCTTTGAAGGCTCATTTAGAGCCTTCTTTTTTTTTACATTGATGGTTTCGTTTATTAGGCTTTCTATAGGTCGAAATGGTTCAATAGCTCAAAAATGCTAGAAACTAGAGGCGAGGGCTTAAATGAATCCCTTCCTAATCAACAACTAAGTTATTCTGATTACTTTTTCTCAATTTCAACTAATGAACATCAAATCCTCTTCTTCTGTTTCTTCTTCCTTCAAGACTTGCCCATACCAATATTTCACGATGCGATTAACTGCTCCAGTATGATAGCGACTGCCTTCTACCCAACTTTTCTGGTGTGTCCCTGGATACTCGGGTAAATCAGTTTGTTTCACCACTTGATTCTTAGTTAACCCGAGTTTTTTCAATTCTCGTAGTTTATCCAGAAGCTCTTCGAAATACACTCTGATAAGTGAGATGTAGCCTTTATCGACAATGGACCCATGTCCGGGCACAACGTATTCAATATCCAACTGTTCCCATGCTTTGTATGTATCAATGATTGTAGTGGGCCAGATGAATTGTGCGTAGCAAGTATTTAAATTTCCACCCGTAAATAGAGTTCTTTCTGATGAGACATAGACGGAACTAGAGGGGTTTGTATGACCTTTCTCAACCTTAAAGATAATCTGATTAGTGTCGGATCCAAAAACTTGTTGTTTAGGAATACCTATATTTGGCATGAATAATGATGCTTCTAGGAGAGATTTTCGTAATTTTTCATCATCTGGAGTATTCTGAACAATCCATTCATTCCATCTATCATAAACCCCTTTTTTTATGTTTGTTCGGTAATAAGACCTACCAGCACTCGACATTACAATATTCACATCTTCAAAGGCACTCATCCCTATATTACTATGCCAATGGTCATGTGTAAGGAATAGATGGCTTGTAGGACGTTCAAACCGTTCTTCCATGTCTTGACGAAATTTTCTAGCTAAATCAAGTCTTGCACCACAATCGACAAAAAAAAGCTCATCAGGTAAGGCAATACAGCTCATAATGGCTGTTTCGTGCAATCGTAGTAACTTATCGACCTCATAAGGGTAGAGAGCTGTCAGGATGATATTTTCGGTCACTTCAACATACTGTAATTCATCAATAATTTCTTCGCTAGTCATATTTTTCATTTCACCTTTACCAGAGATTAAATTGTAAGTTTAGGAGTTAGAAACAACATTTTGATTAACTATCTATCTAATGAACATCATATCTTCTTCGTCCATATCAGGCTCCTTCAAAACTTGTCCGTACCACGATTTAATCATAGAAGCGGCTATTTTAGTGTATTGTGCACTTCCCTCAACCCAACTTTCCAGTTTTTCACCTGGGTACTCGGACAAATCGGTTCGTTTCGCTACTTGATTCTTAGTTAACCCGAGTTTTTTCAATTCTCGTAATTTATCCAAAAGTTCATCGAAATATTTTCTAATAGGTTGAATATAGCCTTTATCGACAACGGGTCCATGACCAGGTACAATATAGTCTATATCCATGCTTTCCCATTCACGATACGCCTCAAGAATTGATGGAAACCATGCGAATTGTACATTAATTGTATTCAAATTTCCACCTGCAAAAAGAGTCTTTTCTGATGGCACATAAACTGTACTAGAGGGTGTTGTATGACCCCCAACCGCTTTAAAGATAACTTCACTAGATTTGTAACCGAATGCTTTATCTTCAGGAACACTTATGGTTGGGAGGAAAAGAGAGACATCTCTGAGGGATGCACGTAACTTCTCATCATCAGGAAAATTTCTTGCGAGGTATTCCCCCCAATTTTCATAAGTTCCACTCTTAATATTTCTTCTGAAATGTGACCTTCCTGCACTGGACATCACGACACTCACATCTTTAAAAGCCCCCATACCGAAACTAGAATGCCAATGGTCATGTGTAAGGAATAGATGCGTTGTAGGGCGACTATAGCATTTTTCCATATCTTCACGAAACATTCTAGCTAAATCGGATCTTGCTCCGCAATCGACAAAGAAAAGCTCATCGGGTAAAATAATACAGCTCATATTGGATGTTTCATGATCTCGTAATAAAGGATCAAACTTATTCGGGTAGATAGCAGTCCTGATAATATTTTCTGTCACCTGGATATATTGAAGTTTAAGATCAGTTTCTTCAATGTTTCTCATTTTCTTCACTCCAAGAGTGGTTTTAGGTATTGTCCTGTATAGGATTCTTTAACCTCAGCTACTACTTCTGGTGGTCCTTGAGCAACGATATAGCCACCCTCATTTCCGCCATCTGGACCAAGGTCGATGATGTAATCCGCCATCTTGATTATTTCGAGATTATGTTCGATCACGATTACGCTATTCCCAGCCTTCAAAAGCTGGTCGATGCATATGAGGAGTTTCTGAATGTCTGCGAGATGAAGACCAGTTGATGGTTCATCAAAGATGTACAGATTCTGCTCCTGTCTCTTAATTTTTCCTAACTCAGTAGCGAGCTTAATACGTTGAGCTTCTCCTCCTGAAAGTGTTGTTGCGGATTGACCAAGTTTCAGATATCCTAATCCAAGATCATCCATGACCGACAACTTGTGATGGATGAGACGAACATCTTTAAAGGCATTTATTGCCTTCTCTACGGAGAGCCCAAGAACATCAGCGATATTTAGTCCATTATATTTAATTTCTAAGACCTCTTCTTTGAATCTTTTTCCTTTACATACAGGACAGTTTGTCTTGACATCAGGCATAAATTGTAGAGAAGTAGTTATTTCCCCCTCGCCCTCACACTCCTCACACCTTCCGCTATTCTTCGAATTGTAACTAAAAGTCGTTTTTGTATATCCTCGATCCTTTGATTCTGAAAGTTTCGCAAAAATTTCTCGTATCTTGTCAAAAAAACCTACATAAGTTGCTGGATTCGAACGGGATGACCTACCAATAGGTGATTGATCTATATTCCTGATATCTTTGATGTAACTCAGTCCTTCTAATTTCTCATGTTCACCAGGTATCATTCTTCTGTCTCTTAATTTCGAATAAAGAGCTTTGTAGAGTACTTCATTAATGAGACTGCTTTTACCTGATCCTGAAACACCAGTGATACAAACAAACTGGCCTAATGGAATATTAACTGTGAGATCTTTAAGGTTATTTTCTTTTGCACCGAAAATTTTTAGAGTTTCATCATTAGAATTTCTTCTCTTCTTCGGTAATTTGATTCTCTTCTTTCCTGCAAGATATTGACCAGTTAAAGAAACATCAGATTTCATAATCTCCTCTACAGATCCTTTTACTACTATTTCGCCACCATAGTCTCCTGACCCTGGACCTATATCAACAATAAAATCTGCTGCATTCATCATTTCTGTATCATGTTCCACTACAATAACGGTGTTTCCGACATCTCTCAATTTTTTTAGCATGTTAATTATCCGATAATTATCGCGTTGATGAAGACCGATAGAAGGTTCGTCGAGGATGTATAACATTCCCATTAAACCAGAACCGATTTGAGTAGACATGCGGATTCTCTGAATCTCACCACCAGAGATTGAATGGGCAGGACGGTTAAGGTTTAGATAACCAACGCCGATCTCGATTAAGAGATCCAATCTCTTTTTCAATTCCTCACGTACTGGAAATTCGATAGATTTCCTCTCTTCAGATACTTCAACACTATCTAAGAAAACACGAAGTTCATTTAATGTATATTCTCCTAACTCCCAGATGTTTTTCCCATTTATTCGTACTTGAAGACGTTGACTCAAGAGTTTTGCACCATAACAATCGGGACAGATGATATCGATCATTCCACGGTAATATATATGTTCATCAACACTTCTAGCCTGTCTATGTCGTGAAGCGCGTTTATACCATCTATCTATGGGAGGAATAAGCCCTTCAAAGGCTACTTTCTTACCAATATTAGGAAAATTTTGTTTCAAATCTGGAGGTTGTTTTAATTCAAATCTCTCTCCTCTTGTACCATAGAAGATTATATCTTGTACCTCTTCTGACAATTCTTTAAATGGGATATCTAAACTGAAATCATAGTGTTCTGCAAGACTCCAAATGACCAAGTATTTGAATGGGTGTTTAACATTGTAAATTCCATCAGATATAGCACCTTTACGTATACTTCTGTCTTCATTCTCTATCATTAAGAATGGAACAGCTTTTCTATGGATTCCGAGCCCCCCACATGTAAGACAAGCGCTATCACTTTCATTAGGTGAAAAATACCAAGGTAATAATTCACCCATGACCATATGATGCTCAGGACATGCAAACTCCTTGAAGAATGCATTTTCATCTATGCCAGAATCTTCTGGATTAAGAATATTAATGTGGATAAAACCTTCACCGATTCTTTGACATTCTCTAACCATATCGAGCATCTGTTGGTGGATATCGTTATTAACCTCGAATTTATCCACAAAAGCTTCAAGAATGTAGTCTCTTTCTTCATCTAAATCCAATTTTTCACCGAGGTCATGTAAAACACCATTAATCCGAATACTTCCTATACGCCTCCTTCTAAGCTCATCGAAAAGATAACGATAGTCTTCTCCATAGATTTTGAAGGTTGGACCGAGGAGTTCCACTATTGTTCCCTCTGGAAGGGAGAGTATATATTCCACAATTTGATTTGCAGTTTTTACTGGAACTTTTCTATCACAATATGGACAAAATGCTTCTCCTCTTGTTGAAAATAGGAGCCTGAGATAAGTGCTAATATCGGTGAGTGTACCAACCGTGGATCTTAGATTTCTTATCCCTCGTCTTTGTTCTATAGAAACCACAGAAGAGAGTCCGAGTACAAAGTCTACGTCTGGACGTTTGACTTGGACAACTCTTGATCTTGCATAAGTCGATAAAGACTCAAGAAAGAGTCGCTGTCCCTCACCAAAGATCACGTCGAATGCGAGGGAGGATTTACCCGAACCACTTACTCCTGTTACGACAGTAAGTTTGTTACGAGGTATCTTAACATCTATATTCTTCAAATTGTTTTGCCTAGCTCCAATAACTTCAATTGAATCTCTCAAACCATATCGCCTCCTACATAGAAATAAGTAGCTTCATCTACAGTTATCCTACTCTTCGATGTGATTCGTTTCGGTGCAACTGCAGGCATTAAATCCCCCTGTTGTGTCAACCATCCATAAGACTCCACCATTGTAAAAAAATCATATCTTCCCAATAGTTTTTCAAAATGCTCATCAATTTCAGTAGAAGAGCGTGCATCTCCTGTTTCAGAAATAAAATTAAACAGCGGTTTGTAGAACTGGTTTTTATTCTCGATAAGGAATTTCTCGACAAGTTGTATAGTAGAGTGCAGATTTTTTTCGTTATATCCTTGCTGAAAAGTGTTAGTGATTATTTCATTAATTATTTCACTATTTAATTCCTGTACTTCGGCTAAAACATCTCTACCAGGGATTCTATCATTCATAAGAAGAAGTATTCGGGCTAAAATCTGGGTTACAACGATAATCCACATAAAACACTTTGTTGTATCCTTTTCTACATACAGTGTCTTTTGAGCTTTCTGTACGTTTCCAAGAAGAAACTCTGTATTCATCATTAATTGCAGTTCTTTGTCTCTCTCTGCTATCTTAACCATATCTCTATTAAATTCGGAGATTGCTTTATCGGTTGAATAAACCAGCTTACTAGAAGCTAACATATGATGCAAGTGAGAACCATGGATGAATATTTGTTGTCTTCGTCGGAATTCTGCTCTTGAATAAACAAAAACTTGGATAGAGATATCATTTTCTTTTAGGTTCAGAAACTTTCCCGAAGTTCTTACGTCATTCGTTACAAGAAAAACGTCAATATCAGATCCTTTCCACAGTTTACCGTTTGCATAACTGCCGTATACAAAAACAGCAAGTATGTTAGTGTCTTGTTTCACACGCTCAACGAATTGGGTTAGAGCGTGTTCATATTTCTGTCGTAAATTTTTATCTTCTGACATTTTTATTCCTCTGTATGCTTTATTTCATGTGCTATAGTCTACACTAAGTGATGTAAAGAAGTGGATAAAGTGAAGCAGGGTTCTGTGAGTTAAAACGATTTATTATCCGTTTATAGACTTCTTAACTATTTTTTTTCCTCAATTGGGCAGTAAAGATCAAGGATGAAATCTTCGGGAGGTGCCCATGGGTTAAGGTGCTTCTCTAAAAACTGATGTCGCCCGAACTTATAGTTACTGTTTGATTTCACCCAATCAATTAACTTCTTCCAAGCAGGTATCATGTTTTCATCAGGATCAATTTGTATTTTCGTTGTCGTGACTGCGTATAAACCTCCTTGGAATTCCTTCACTTCAATATCTTCAGGTTGAATATCGGGGCTCATACGAATCCAAAACTCATACCCATACTCCTCACTATCTGGAGAGGGGTCAGGATTGTTGAATCCATAGACGGGATACTTGGTAGGGTTGTCAAATAGTTTTTTTGGTTCAGACCATGCTCGTAATTTATTATATGCGTCATTCTCGGGCGTCTTACCGAGAGCGTGAAAACTCGCTACACGCATTGATTCAAGTTTTACTATTCTTACTTCCAAATCTTCAGGTTCAGTAGGTTTATCTTTATTACGCATAGTTGGCGCCTCATAAAAAGTCGTATATCTGCCAATCAACTTACGGAGATTTTCCAACTTTTCTTGTTCATGGATCTTGATCTCTAGGTAACTATGAGCTATTCTACCCAGAAATATTTCTCCATCAAGAGTTAACCGGTATAATCCACGGTCAACCTTCTCTATCAGGTTTTTTGCGGTTAAAACACTAAGATGGTTGCTTAGAGCACTTTTTGCAAAACCAGTTGCCTCAACGAGAGCTTTAAATTCTTTAGGTTCGTCTAAAAGAACTGCGAGCACTTCGATTCTCTTAGGATGATTCAGAGCCTGTAAAAGGGCATTGATGCCTTCGACTGATTCTAGAATAAAAGATCGCATTGCTCGTTTCGACTCAAAAGGTGGATCTACCATAGAACAGACACCTACTCTTAATTAAGGATTTTTGCTTGTATAACTATACATTTGAACATCAGGAATTCCTGAGTGGAGGTTATTTCTGAATTACTATCATTCATGAATTTCTGAATACCTGAATAATTCACATAGCTTCGCTTCATAAAGTCTTACTAATTTTCTGATATGAGAATTTAGAATGTCTTATGGCTACACTATGCGAATTTATTAATTCTAAACCACCCATGGATTCACTAGACGTTACAAAAGTATAATCTATTTATATTTTTCGCATATTTGGGAGTTTAAAGGAGTTCGTGATTTTAAAAAACGATTTCTGGTATGTTTATCTATTTTTAATTGGTTAACGCGAATATCTCCTTTTTTTCAATACATGCTGTTCAACTTTGATTTAGTCAATTCTTGATCAATATGGATGTATCTTCCCAAATAAAGAAACTCAAATTTGGAGATTAAAATTTGAGATTTTTCAACTTCAATTTTGATAATTCAACTTATTTTAATTTAGAAAATAGTACTTAAACAAAACCTCTCGTGATTAAAAATAAGAACATAAACAAAAAGTAATACATGTAGAATTTAAATTAGGTTTATGGTTTGATTTGGATTCGTTTTAGATTAGTGCAGTCAGGTGTCTATAATGAAACCTTGGCATGATGATGACGATTTTTGGGAAACATGGAGCATTAGCCTTTTTTCTAAGGAAAGATGGGAGCAGACTTCCAAAGAAGTGGATAATATCATAGATTTACTCAAAATTGATAGTAATGCACATATTCTTGACCTTTGTTGTGGACCAGGTAGACATTCACTAGAGTTTTCACGACGAGGATTCAAGGTTATTGGAGTAGATCGGACCGAAAAGTATTTAGAAGAAGCCAAAGAAAAAGCTCGAGCAGAACAACTAGACGTTGAGTTTATACAAGAGGATATGCGTGTTTTTCGTAAATCCAACACTTTTGATGTAGTTTTGAATCTTTTTACTTCCTTTGGTTACTTCGAAGATCCTAAAGAAAACAAACAAGTCTTAGAAAATGTATATGCGTCATTAAAAGACGGAGGAAAATTTATTATCGAAATGATGGGACTTGAAGTGCTAGCACGGATTTTCCGTGAACGTGATTGGTATGAACAAAATGGCGTACTTATCTTAGAGGAACGGAAAATTAAAAATGGGTGGAATTGGATTGATAATCGCTGGATAATGATTAAAGGCGATAAACGGAAAGAATTTAACTTAGGACACCATTTGTACTCAGCAGAAAGGTTGTCTTTCTTATTAAATGAGGTGGGGTTTAAATCAATAGACCTTTACGGGAATTTAGCAGGAGAACCTTATAATCAAGAAGCGCGAAGACTTGTAGCTGTTACGATTAAGTGAAATATACCAACCCAAACAACATTGGCTTTCAATACCATAAGAAACCACATATTTTAACTCTAATCCTAAAGTAAACCTGTTCTGTTCAACAGAGAATGATGGGTTTTTTTAAATCATATATTAATAATGCTAAAAAGCTTATAATTGGAAGAAAGAATATGTTAGACGAGGAGAGGTTCACTAAAGCGTTTCAATTAGTGGATAGATATGAGGCCTACAGGTTAATTAGAACATGGGGAGTTATAATAAGTATTATTGGTGTAGGACGATTTTTAACATCATCAATTTTCATTTCACTAGCGGTTGAAATATTTGGACATGATTCAGATGATATTATTAGAATTAGAATTTTTCAGAGTATAATCCCAATGCTCATTATCTTATTTATCGCTGTATTCGTTACATATGCATTCTTATCACTAAAAAAGACAATTATTAGGGAAAATGAGATTGTTTCAACAAGATTTTTAGAAATGGGATTAGCTTTGGTTTTATTATTCTTATTAACTTTTATGATTAAAATCCCTGGATCCATTTATTTTGAAGAAACAGTAGGTGTCTTCATTGTATACATATTATTAAAGAATAGTATACTCTCTAGTGATTTTAAAGAGGTACTATATTTAGGATTTGCCTTGTTAATTGTCTCAATCCTAGAATCAATATGGAGAATAATCTATATTTTTTTTTTCTTAGATATAAATATAGATTCGCCATCAGTAACGAATTTTCAGAATGTCCCATTATTCATTCTTTCCTATATATCTCTTGCTTTCATTTTTATGATTCCTTATATTGTTAGTGGTCAATACTCTGTCAAAAAAGCCTCAAAATTGTTAGAAAGCCCGAAAATATGAGATGTACTGGATGGTGACAATGATATGGACGAGACAGAGTTAATCCTTCCCAAAAATGAAATTTTTACAACCTCAGTCCGACTCACAATCATGATTCTACTTCATACTCATAAGAAAGTAAATTTCTCCGAACTACAGAAACTTCTTCAACTAACACCAGGTAATCTAGACCATCATATTAAAAAGTTAGAAAATGTGAAATATATACGTACATATAAGCAATTCTTCAAAACACGTCCCTTGACAGTGATAGAAATTACTAAATACGGGAAAGAATCGTTTAGAGAGTATATCAAAAAAATCCAGAATATCATCAATAAGATTCAAGAAGAGTCAAAATTTCCACAAGAAAGTCATAGAAGATAAATTGTCTGTAGTTATTTAAATGAAAATATAAAAAGAGGAGAAAGATCAGTTAAAATATACTAATACCTTTATTTTTGTCTATCAACTCTATCTGTTACCTTTTCCTCAATTATGGTAATTACCTATTATGATTCAGTTTTTCTTTCACATTTGGTAAAACTTCTTTCCCAAGTAATTCCACTCCATCATATTCTGTTCGTAGACCATGAGGTGTCCCGAATTCGACACGATTTGCCCCAGCATTGAATAAGTTCAATGTTTGTCTTGTAATTTCATCTGGGGTTCCTACGAAAGCAAATAATTGAAGTAATTCATCATCAATATACTCACTCGCTTCGTCAAAATTATATTTGGAAGTAGCTTTTTGAATACAGGCTATTAAATCCAGATCTAATTCTATAGTAGGATCAAGGCTAGTAACAATTGGTAAGTAAAGGGCTACTTCTTTTCGTGCCAATGCTCGAGCTTTATCACCATCATGGTCCACTACACTGACTGCTCCAATGACGATACCAATTGTAGATGCATCCCGTCCTGATTTTACTGCAGCATGTGTGATTTGTTTTTGTAACCATGGCACCGTATCAGAATTCGCTGTTCCTCCCAGTTTTACCTCAGTAATGTCTTGAATACATGCTTGGATTGTTTTAGCACCCCAAGTGCCAAGTAAGAAAGGAATATTTGATCGCAGAATTTTCCAACGTAATGAATCACCTCCTTTCAAAGGGAAGTGAGTACTTTGATAGTTATTAGGAGATTGTGCTAATAAATGACGAATACAACCCATAGCTTCTTTTAATGCCTGAATTGGATCTTTAGGTGTTATTCCAATGAAATCCAACCATGTACCTCGGGCTAATCCAAGGTATGCACGACCATGGGAATATTCATCTATTAGTGCAATATTTCCAGCGATATTTATAGGATGAGAAGTAAAAGGATTAACCGAGGCTGGACCTATTCGAATTCTTTCTGTATGTCGCGCAATCTCCAGAAGTGGTAGCCATGCTGGTTGATAAAGCATGTCATTATACACGGATACCCCATCAAAACCAAGATCTTCCACTTGGCGTGCTAAAGGACCATATTTACTGATGTGTTTATTTGTTTGAAATGCAATACTAATCTCAGAAGAATTCAATGAATATTATCCCATAAACAGATTAATTCTAAGTATAAGGAACATTAAGATGGAAGTGAATTAAATTAACTGCTTGTGACTCTCCAGTTTGTTGTCTTTTACTATATGTGATCCTGCTTCTGTTTATTCGTTCTTACCTTTTTTTATAGATTAGCTATGTCCTGAGCACATAGCGATCAAATCACTAATTAATAAATTAATAAATCCAAATTACAGCTTCAGAAGGAAAGATTGATTACGGAAAATTCAAGCATACACAAAAATAGAGCCCTTTTAGGTTATTTTATCCTATCATATTCAATTACGTGGTTAATAATGCTTCCATCATTATTAATCTCCTTTGATATAATAAATGCGTCACAAGATGCTCTAGATCTTTGGAATACTATTGGAACAATAGGGATATTTGGTCCGACTATAGCCGGTTTTTTAATTACACAAAAATATGAAGGAAAAGACGGATCCAAAAAATTGCTACGTAGTGGATTCAACTTTAGACTACCAAACAAAATCTGGTATTTTGTTGCAATATTGCCAGCATTAATGATAGCAACAATGACTTGGCTAATTTTTGATTTACTAGGTTCTTCTCTCCCAACTCCAGGGTCTCAACAATTGGATGATGTTGACTTCTTGTCTTTTCCAGTAATAGCACTTTTTCTATTTGTATTTATGTTTATCTTTGCTTTAGGCGAAGAATTCGGATGGCGAGGATATGCATTGGATCCTCTTTTAGAGCGTTGGAATGCGGTAAAAACTAGTCTTATTTTGGGCATAATCTGGGCTTTATGGCACTTACCCTTGTTCTTTATTACAGGAATAGGTCAAAACGAAGAACTTGATCGATTAGGTCCAATATATCTTGTGAATTTTATTTTAATTACAATTGGTTTGACCTTTATTTATACATGGCTGTTTTCCAATTCTGAATCGAATGTTTTACTTGTTCTTGTCTTTCATGGAGCCACAAATGCTCTTTCGGCGTTATTTAACATTTGGGAAACCGCTGAAAGTATGACTCTGAGCGTTGTATTAGTTTGGGTAATTGTAATTAGTTTAATCATTTATTATGGGTCTGATAATTTCTATAAAGAAGAAATACCCATGAAAAAAGCAGAGCAAACGGGATAAAAAGACAAGCCAAAAAAGTAATCGTTAGAGATTTTTTCTAGAACTATAACTCTGTAATTGACTTCCTGCCCTACCCTTTCCTAAATTATTATTCTTTTCTTAGATGAGTGTTTTTTGTGCATTGAGCGATTTTAATCGAGGAAACCCCCAGCAATGACTTTGATATTTTTTTGCTCAGCTAAAGTATTACTATTTCGAGTAATACGTAAAGTTACCAGAATTGGGCGAGTAATTTTCTTGTTTCTCCTCAATTCATAAAGTTTCACGTTTTGTAGGAAATGGGCAATATCTTGACTACCAACTGTCGCTTTTACTTCTACTAGATATGTATTATCATTTTCTAAGAGCACATCAATATCTGTAGTGTAATTTTTGTAAAAGATTTCCCCTTCTGGATCTGTTAGAGTTTCTCGACGAATTTTTTTTGGATCTATTTGCTGTAATACGAGAGTCTCTTTCATCAGATCCAGTACAGCATCCTGTAATAATTCACCTTCTTTATATTCAATCCGCATTATAGATACAGAAAGCTCCTTAATTGATCGTTGTTGTTCATTAAAACGTTTATCCATTACATTAATGAGGTCCAGAATGTCTTGACGAGTAGCAACTACTCCAGATAAGGCAGTAATGATAGCTCCCTTTACTGTATCATTTTCACGGATCAAATTGGGTAAGATTTTGAGTAATTCATCAATATCTATCTTTGTCATTCAGTACACATCACATGTTCTCTTTCTTTCCCTTATAAACCTCTCTCTTTTCGATCATAAGAACTCGTTCGTATGGAAATATACTAGTCTTAATGAATCTACAACTTTGTTATTAGACTTTGAAGATGAGATAACGAGCATCTAATCTATTAAAGAGATATAAAATAAAGGGGAAGAAAAAAAATCAATGGAAGAATGTAGATATGTGAAGAAACGCAGATACCCTTAAATTATTTTGATAACACACTGATTCCTATGAGTTCCTCAAAAAGTGTGATAGCTGACTTTAAAGCATTCATTGGTCAGAACTTATTTGATAATGCTTTGGAATTAATCCGTAAGATCGCAATGGATCATATAAAAGAAGGGTTGCACCAAAAGGGGGCAAAAATTCTCGAGGAGATTGAAAAAGAAATAGATCGACTTGAAAAAAGTGATCAAATTTTGCGTTTATCAGCCTATCTCATCCATCTTAAGGGACATCTTAGAGGATATGAATCAGGTAGATTTAAAGAATGTATTGCATATTTAGAAAAAGGATTGTCACTTGCCCAAAGAATTAATGCCATAGATCTGATAGTTCATTTCAGCAATGACCTTGCGTTCTTTTATAGATCCTTAGGGGACTTTAAAAAAGCAACAGACTTATTAGAGAAAGCAATAACCTTAGCAAACGATTTACCAGACGATAAGGGACAAAGCATGTTAGCAGAAAGTCATTTAATGATGGGAATAATTTATTTAGATACTGGTAGGCATTATGCTTCAAAAGATTGTTTAATCCAGTCTATTAAGTATAATCCGCAATTAGAATTTTCATATGGAGTTCAGTTAGGTTTTGCCATTATATTCAGTGAACAAGGGAGGTATCAAGACGCATTGAATCACTTTTGCAAAGCCAACAAAGTTGCCGATAATTTACAGATTGTTGACGGACTATTCGAATTGCTACTCTTTTACTTAGATTATAACAAGATAAATCTCGCTAAAGAAACATTAGTGAAAATGGAAGAGAAGAGTAAGTATGCAGATCATCCTAATATCCCTAGATATCTAAAATTGGCTCAAGCCATAGTGCTTAAACAGAGTTCAAGGCTAGCTGAAATCGGACTTGCCATGAAGATGTTTGACGAAATAATTGAAGACATTTTAAATCATCATTACACTGACTTTTTTTTCTTAGCGAATTTAGCGATTATCCATTATTCTGAGTTGTTACTATATGAGCTAAAATTAAACCAAGATTCTGACGTGTTAGAAGAAATTTCTAACCAAATTCAGCGGTTATATGAATTCGGAGAGGAACAGACTTCTTATCGGATATTGATACAATCTCTACTTTTATCCGCTCAATTACAGACAATAAGAAGAGACTTGAACAGTGCAGAGAAGTTCTTTAAGCAGGCATTAGATATTGTAGATAACCTAGGATTAGTTTTGATGAAATCTAAAATAGAGCAAATGAAAAATAACCTGTATGATGAATTTGAATCTTGGAGAGAAATAATTGATAGAAATCCTGCACTATTTCAACAAATAGAGAAATCTAATCTCGAGAATTATGTCGAACAAGTACTCACACGAATAGAAAGTTACCAATAAGTTCCGTTGATCAAGTTAACTCAATATTAAGCTTGGGTTTAGATTTTCAATTTGCTTTCATAACATATCGATAAATTTACCTGATTTTAACAATTCTGTTGGTTTCAAATAGGGTTTGTTGAGTTTTTCTGAATACTCTTCCAAAAGTTTAGCCATCTGTTTATATTCTTTTACAGCTAATGCCATTGGGCCTGGGAAATTCATGCCTGCTAATATTGCTTCATCAATCACCTTCCAACTG
>JAEOTF010000432.1 GCA_016840025.1 Candidatus Hodarchaeota archaeon | reverse complement strand
TAAAAAAGCCGATGTGATCGTAATAGATATGATGAAACCTCATCTTGTTCCAATCTTTATGATACCCCAAAGAATTGCATATGAAGCCTCGGGGCAAGATGTGGACACAGTCATCGTAGATGGGCAGATTCTCATGGAAAACCGGAAAATAATCCATGTAAATGAAGTTGAAATCCTTGAAGCAGCACAAGAAGAGGCTGAGGATGCAGTTGAACGAGGAAAACTTGAAGAATATATGGGGATTCCTACACACTTTTGGGGGAACACGAAATATTGAATGAGTCAAAATCATGGTACGGTGCATGGTACGGTCCTCTTATTATTCTTATTGGAATCAGTGTGTCACTTTCTTTTCTAATAGCAATATTATTCTTCTTAGTTGGAGAAAATAATTTCCTTACTATTACCATCACTGGTTTTGCAATTATCGGTGGAATAGAAATAATCTTTGCAGCTATTCCATCATGCCTAGATGCGTTTTCCAGAAGTGCTGCCTTTGAGGAACGTAGAAAACTAGATTATGTTCTTTTTGATCATGATCATCGTTTAGAACGTATGATAAAGGGTGATATAGAAAAAGATTTCAGAAGAGGTCTTGTTATACATCATTATCTAGGTCTTTCGGGATTTATTCTCGTGCTAGTGAGTTTTTTTCTTTGGGAACCAACTCATATGCTACAAACTGGAGATACGGAATATTTAATGGAATCTGTGTTTTACAGAACCTTAGCAATTCTGATATTGATCATTCTACTGGGTTTATTTTTTTGGACAAGGAGAAATTATTCTTATAGAATAAAATTAGTAAAAATTCCAAGAGACATATTAGTACCAAGGGAGTATGAGGTACTAAAAGAACTATCTGCTCAATCAAAGGATTTAATATACCCTAATAGGCTTAAAATAGAGCAAAAACGAATAATTAAACTTGATCTTACAGGTTTAGATCTTAAATCATTTCCTTTAATGATCTGTGACCTATATAACCTCAGAGAGTTAATATTGAATAACAATCAATTACAAACTCTCCCAGAAACGATTAGTCGGTTGACAAATCTACAAACTTTGATGCTGGGTCAGAACCAATTACAAACTCTACCTGAGACCATCGTTCGGTTGACAAATCTACAAACTTTGATGTTAGGTCAGAATCAATTGCAATCACTCCCAGAAACGATTAGTCGGTTGATAAATCTACAAAAGATATCTGTGTGGAAAAATAATCTGATCTTTATCCCCGAATCGTTAAATCATCTAACCAATTTACGAGTATTAGCCATAGGAGCAAATCCTCTATCCCAAAGTGCCAAGCAAATCGTTAATGAATTGCAAAGAAACGGAGTTATGATTCAGAAATAATAGTGTGCTACTACTAACTTCTGTGATTCTCTATCATGATCATGAAGCAGTCAAAAGTGAAAAATTCTTTAATAACAGGACTGAAGCGTTACTATACTGGGCGAGTAGTGGGGTTCTTGCTTAAAAAAAGATAAACGAATATTTTGGTTATTTAATACTGCTCTTTTTCTTGTAATAAATGTATGAATTCGTCATTAAGGAATTTCTACTTCTATGAAATTGCATTAGAATCAAAATCTTTAAATATTTCCTTAACTGTCTTTAATTAACTAAATTCCAAAAGAGAATTTATTATGAGTATAATCAAAATAAATACGAAAAGTCTTAGAGTTCGGGAAGATTCTGGAAGAGTTTACTTTACTTATAGAGATATTGAATCTTTCCCTGAATGGCCAGATTCAGACTTAATAGAAATAATCAATGGAGATCTTTTCATTGTGCCATCGACTACAATATCACATCAGAGAATTTCGAGTAAATTAGAATTTCAACTACAATTATTCCTTCAAACAAATAAACTTGGTGAAGTACTTCATGCGCCAATAGATGTGGTATTAAGTGAAGAAAATGTAGTAATTCCAGATATTATTTTTGTATTGAATGATAATCGAAGTATTATAAAGGATAAAAACATTGAAGGAAGTCCTGATCTTATTATCGAAATCACTTCTACGAACAAAAAACGGGATTTAATTAGTAAAAAACAATTATATGAGAAATATCGGGTCAAAGAATATATCATTATTAATCCTGAGGAAAATTTCGTCCTAACCTATATCTTGGGAGAAGAAGGGAAATATAATAAAGGGAAAGAGTATAAATTGACTCAATCCTTCCCAATACATACATTAAATAACTTGATTATTAAAGTAGATGACATTATAGAATAATTTTACTTTATCTATTCCTTTGATTCAAAAAACAGGAAATGATTGAGACGCTAGTACATCTGACAAATTTACGAGTATTAGTTATAAGAGAAAACACCTCTCCAGAATTGCTGAAAAAATAATGAATGAGTTACAAAGAAATGAAGTTATGATTCAGAAATAAAAATATTCTTCTAGTACCCGAAAAGTTCTGGGAAAGCCTTAATTCGAGGATAATAGATAGATAAATAATTTGTGAATAATCAGATTAAACTCTTAGGAGAAGAGAATCATTCCTGAAGATACATTTTCTGAAAAATTAGCAGAAATAAAGAAACTAGTAGAAGAAGGTGAAATGACCGAGGCTGTAGAACTACTTGAACGTTTATTAGACACTTTAGGGGACCAACAACTTATTAAACGGATTCAATGTTTAAACCAATTAAGTTACACTTTATTTAGGTTGGGAAAATTGACAACAGCTGAAGAAAGAGCGCAGGAAGCTTTAACCCTCGCAGATCAATCACCACCTGATATTTCAGGGCAGGGAGATGCGTTAAACAATCTAGGGTGTATCTATTACGAATTAGGAAACATTGATCAATCAATAGAGTATTTCAAAAAAAGTTTAGCTAGGCGAGAGCAAATTGGTGAACCACGTTCGATATCTGCCACACTACAAAATCTGGGAGTAATGTACCAAATTTATGGAAATTTAGAACGAGCAGAAAAATACCTTCTACGAGGGGTTGAGATTTTTGAGAAACATGTTGACTCCAAGGGAGAAACAAGTATGTTTCAGAACCTATCTCTTTTCTATTGGTTTCGGGGAGATTTAGAACTCGCTGAAGCTTTTGGACAAAGAGCTTTCACATTAGCGGAACAAAGTGACAATCCATTTCACACTGCATGGTCTTTATTGTGTTTGGGAGTGGTATCTTGGTACAAGGGAGACTTAAAGAGTGCGAATGACCTTCTTGAACGCTCTTTTACTCTATTTAAACATATTAATTATCCATATGGAATTCTAGTTACTATATGGGGATTAACGAGTGTTTTACTAGATTTGAATGCAATTAAGAAAGCAGAAAATTACATGGCTACACTCAGTCACTTAGCTCATGAAGTTGAGACACCATTTGCTAATATTGTATTCCAAGTACTAACAGCTATGGTTAAACTCAAACAACATGAATTGACATCGACCTTAGAATTAGCATCCCAAGCTAGAGCGCAAGCTAAGAAACTCAACATTGTTTTTCTGGAGGTACAAGCTCTTCAGATCCAACTCCAAGCGTCACTTCAACAATATTCCCTCACTCATCATTTAGAGCTTAAAATCCAAAGTGAACAATTATTACATGAAATGGCAGAGTTAGGAAACCGTGAACGGTTGTATAAGGTACAAGTGGAAGTCAACATGATGTCAGGCATGTTAAAACGTGTTGAAGCTAAATTCTCAGATGCATTAGACCAGTTCGAACAAGCTCACAAGTTAGCAGAAACGTATGGTTTTCAGGATCAAGCGCAAAAATCCCAAGATGAGATAACCCAACTAAAACATCGGATGGTAATGTTTCAAAAGCTCCAAGAAATTTCTCCTCAAGCATCTGAACAGGCTCAATTGGCGGATATGTTGAATTACCTGCAAAAAGCACAGAAACATATCCAACAAGAACAATTTAAATCCCGTTTATAGAATTATAGGATTCCAAACTCCTAACTGTAAGATTAAGAGAATATAAGCGAGTTCTTGACTTTGCGTTATTTTTCCCCGTTTCTACAGTGACGTTTTCTCTGGGCGTTGTTTCATGGTCACCTAGAATAAAATTTAAGTACTTGTTCTATAATACAGTATAGTACTTTTTATCCGAAAAGTAGATGTTTTAATCATTTTACTTAGCTTAGATAAGCCAATTTAATGAATAACAAGGAACGAATGAAGATGGTAAGAGAGAACATCAAAATCACTGTATTCAAAAAAGTCGAACCCGAATAAGTCTTTGGAAAAGTAGTAACTAATGATTCCGGTGGAGTTAGTCCCTCTTGTCCCGTATTTGAAGAGGGGGATGAATTCATTTCAGAAGGGTTAAAGATACCAGATAACTTTTGCCCCTCTGCTTGGGGAGCAATCTTTAGGAATTTATCAATTCTCTTTTGGGGCGGTGATTTTGATGGCTTTTTAGGTCCCGGGTTGACCTATACCTGTTGTAGTGACGGTGTACGACCTATTGTGTTCAAATTAGAAAGAATGGATATGTTATAAAAAATGGAAGGTAAAGAAAATGGTCCCGGTAAAGATTACAGTAATTAAGCGATTCAGTCCTGAAGACGTTTTTAACCACGAAATGAGATATCCTGATGGAAGAATAATACCTCCCTGCATAGTATTTGAAGAGGGCCAAGAGATTATTGTGGAAAGTATTCTTGGACCGAGACCTAAAGAGTTTTGTGGCTGGGGGTGGAATGACATATGGAAGGATTTATCGGTAATAGCTAGCGGTGGGAACTTTGAGCATGTAGGGACTAATGTCATGTATACTAGTTGTCGTGATGGTAAAAGACCTGTTGTTTTTAAATTAGAACGGATAGAAGAATAAATTGACTGCAAAATAAGGAGCCACAGGTTTGTAATAAACCGATAAGAACAATTTAAATCCCGTTTGTAGAGTTATAGGATTATGTATTCCATCAATTAATCAGCGAAATTATTTAGTATTGAATACGGTAGGGGAGAATGTTAATGTAACGACAGGAGACAATTAATTCATCTTGGTGTCTCAACTCTATGAAATCCCCTGTTAACCAGAAAAATTGATAGTTAACGGACTTAATCGATTAATTTAACTTAAAGTGTCTTATTGACTACATCAGTAACTGACTTCTAGACATTATAGTTATAGATTGACTAATTATTGTCATAGATTGATTAATAAAGTCAAAAATATCCTAACAATCTATTCTTAACCTTCTTGTCTTATGTTCTGAGGATTTAAATTGAATTGTTTCTCAAATGATTTGTTAAAATATTCTTCAAAGTCATTAGTTTTCTTAGTAGTCGTTCTTCTTCTAGTGGGAAATCTTTCACCACTTTTTTTCGAGAGAAATCTAGAAGAGTCTTCTACTC
>JAEOTF010000431.1 GCA_016840025.1 Candidatus Hodarchaeota archaeon | reverse complement strand
ATGTCACAATCAAATATCATAGGAGTTATGGGTGGAGTTGATTATCCTAATGTTGTTAGAATCACTGAAGCCTACAAACTTGGAGCAAAATCAGAGAAACCAAACATAGAATTCAAAGAAGTATGGACAGGTGATTGGGCAGATGTTGCTAAATCCTATGAAGCCACTAGCACAATGATCAATCAAGATGTAGACGTCATCTATCAATTCCTCGATGAAGCCACTTCAGGAGTAACAACAGCGATCAAAGAGAAAGCGCCCGGTAAGGTGTTCCATATTGGATCAAACAAGGATCAGTATGAATTGTACGAAGAAGGAACCTTAACCAGCATTGTACAGAGAATAGATGAACAGATTGTCAGGGCAGCTACAATGCTACAAGATGGAACGTGGAAAGGCGGCTACTACAACTGGGGATTCGAAGAAGGAATAGTCTATCTAGCGCCTTATCATGGTACTGAAGATAAAGTTCCACAAGACCTTAAAGACAAGATAACTAAAACTCAACAAGACATCATTGACGGCAAGATTGAAGTCCCTAGAATAGATGCCAGAACAGAATAAACTCCTACAATAAACCCCTTTTTTTTATTTTTTTTAGTTTTTATTTAGGCGAAATTCATGCCTGTTCTTATACAAATGAAAAATATTGTGAAAAAATTTTCTGGAGTTATTGCAAATAATCACATTAATTTTGAATTAAATAAGGGCGAAATACATGCCTTATTAGGAGAGAATGGATCTGGAAAATCGACTTTAATGAATATTCTTTATGGAATGTACAAACCTGATGAAGGGGAGATAAACATTGAAGGGAAAAAAGTTCACATTGAATCTCCACGTGATGCGATAGAGTATGGTATTGGGATGGTTCACCAACACTTCATGCTAATCCCTGCTCATACAGTTACAGAAAACATTATTTTAGGGTTTAAATCTTCCAAAGAACCATTACTTGACACGACTGAATCAATAAAAAAAATACAAGAATTATCCGACCGTTTTTCTTTAAAAGTGGATCCAAACGCCTATGTTTGGCAATTGTCAGTAGGACAACAACAGAGAGTTGAAATATTAAAGATATTGTTTAGAGGAGCTAATATTCTAATTCTTGATGAACCAACTTCAGTTCTTACCCCCCAAGAAACAGTAGAACTTTTTAAAACTTTACAAAGTATGTCCAAACAAGGTAAATCAATTATTTTTATCACCCATAAATTAGATGAAGTAATAGAAATTAGTGATCGCATTACAATACTAAGAAATGGAAACGTTATCTCAACTGTTCATACATCTCAAGTCACTAAACAGAAACTTGCTGAAATGATGGTGGGAAGAGAGATTATTTTTAATTTAAAGAAGACCCCCATTATCAATGGTAAAGAGATTCTTAAGATAGAAAATGTATGGGTGAAAAATGATGAAGCTTTGTTCGCTGTTAGAGGAGTAAATATAGATGTGAGAGAAGGAGAGATTCTGGGAATAGCTGGAGTTGATGGCAATGGTCAAAGAGAACTCGCAGAATCAATTATTGGTCTTCGAAGAATTGACAAAGGAAAAGTTAGTATTAAAAATCAAGATGTAACCAATTCAGATCCAGCTACAATTTATAATTTGAATACATCATATATTCCCGATGAAAGACTCGAATTCGGAGTAGTCAGAGATTTTACTTTCCAACAGAACATCCTCTTAAAAATGTATAGAAATAAGGAAGTGAAAAAAGGACCATTCATAGATTCCAATAAGATTAATAATTTTTGTTCCACCCTAATTTCTGATTATTCGGTGAAGGTGGATGATTTAAATGCTCCCGTGAAAACATTTTCAGGGGGCAATATTCAAAAAGTTGTTTTAGCCCGAGAACTTTGCTCTAAACCTGATTTAATCATCGCATCACAACCAACAACAGGACTTGATGTGGGAGCTACTGAGAGCATCCTCAAACTCTTACTTGAAAATCGAACCCGAGGAGCAGCAATATTACTTATCTCAACTGATCTAGATGAGATTTTTTCTCTAAGTGATAGAATTGCAGTTATGTACGAAGGAAAAATAATGGGCATTGTGGATGCGGGAGAGGCCAAAATCAATGAGATAGGATTAATGATGGGAGGACATAAAAAACCGTAAAGGAGACCTAGTATGTGAATAAAACACGCATCATACGCGCTATAATGGCTGATCTAATCGCTCTAGCAATTGCTTTCAGTATAGCTGCGTTAATTCTTTACTTGATAGATGTTGATCCGTTATTTGCTTTCCAATCACTTTTTCTTGGGGCATTTGGGACCATTAATGGGTTATCGAGTACTTTCATAAAGATGTCCCCTTTATTGTTAACTGGTCTGGGAGTGGCTATAGCTTTTAAATGTGGTTTAGCCAATATTGGGGCTGAAGGACAGTTATATATTGGCGCGTTGATCGGTACAGCGATGGGGCTGTATGTTGTTGGACTGCATCCTTTAGTTCTTATTCCGTTAATCATTATTGTATGCTTTTTTATGGGAGGAGTTTGGGGTTTAATTCCAGGTTATCTGAAAGTTAAATTCAATGTGAGTGAAGTTATTACTAGTTTTATGCTTAATTTTGTTGCTATTTATCTTGTGAATTTTATGGTCTTAAAGCCCATGAAAGGCGTTTTTCCTATGTTACCTCAAACTGACTATATTAATGTAGAAGCAATACTGCCAATACTTGTTCCAGGAACAAGAATTCACACTGGAATTATTTTGGGGATTGTTTCCGCTGTTATCATTTATTTATTTTTGGAGAGAACAAGTTTAGGATTTGAGATTATAGCCACTGGTAGCCAACCCAAGGCGGCACAATGGGCGGGAATCAATACGTTCAGAAGTATCTTATCAGCTATGTTTCTAAGTGGTGGCTTTGCCGGTCTTGCAGGAATGACTGAAGTTCTCGGTTTTCAGCATCGACTTATGGAGGGCATATCACCAGGGTACGGTTATCTGGCAATTGTTATTGCTCTGTTAGCTAGAAATAATCCGATCGGAGTGATTTTCACGTCTTTCCTATTTGGGGGATTACTCGTAGGGGCTGATGAGATGAGAAGACTGATCGGAATCCCTGTTGGTCTTGTCTATATTATTGAAGGATTAGTGATTATCAGCGTATTAGTATTTGAACTATTGTTGAGAGAGAAGGAATAGGAATGGCCTTAGAAGAAGCAATCATAGCAGCAGTAGTAATTTCGATAATATCTGCTGGAGTTAGATTAGCTACACCGATTTTATTCGCATCTCTAGGAGAATTGATTACAGAGCGCGCAGGAATACTGAATCTAGGTTTAGAAGGTATAATGTTGGCCAGTGCTTTTACAGGTTTTTCTGCTACCTACTTTACAGGAAGCTTATTTTTAGGTGTACTGGCAGGCATTATAACTGGAATGGCGTTTGGTTTATTTATGGGAGTAATGAGCATATCACTTAAAGTTAATCAAGTTATTGCAGGTATAGCTATCTGGATTCTGGGAGTTGGAATATCTAGCTTTGCGTATCGAACCATATGGGGAAAAGAGACAGCTGTACCCGAAATAACAGGTTTTTTAGAAATCAATATCCCTATTCTAAGTTCACTACCTATTGTGGGTCAACTGTTTTTTAGTTACAATGGACTAGTTTATTTAGCGTTTATGCTTGTACCAATTGTCGGTTTCATTCTTAACAAAACTTCGATTGGATTAAAGATTCGTTCAGTAGGTGAGAATCCTAAAGCAACAGAGTCATTAGGTATTAATGTCTTTCTGATTAGATATCTTGCAATTATCGTTGGGTGTGCTCTTGTCGGTCTTGGTGGAGCCTATATTCCTCTTGCGTATGTGAAAATTTTTGCTGAAAACATTGTAAAAGGACGCGGATGGATTGCATTCTCTATAGTTATTTTCGGAAATTGGAAAACATACAGAGTAATGGTTGGAGCATTACTATTTGGAGGGTTGGAGGCTCTTCAATTATATCTGCAAACAACAGGAACAGGCATTCCCTATGAATTTCTCTTAATGTTACCGTATGTGTTAACAATAATTGCTTTAATTTTAACAGCAAAACGAGGGAGGATGCCACTAAGCCTAGGAAAACCATATAGTAAAGAGTAACAATAAATGTGAAACTATAATTAATGAGGATTCTTGGAATCTGAATGTAACAACGCATCTAAAAAAAAGACGGAAAAAAAAGGAGATTATTTGAAGGGGGCGTGTTGGGCTCCCTGATCAACTATGCAGTCCCAAAACATTTTCTCTGCATCAAGTCCAAGCTTTACTGCCCATCTAATCTTCCATTTGTTTTCACTTGATTTAGCAGCAAAATCATTGATACATTTACGCATCCGTTTCATTAATTGAGGATCAGGCGAAGTGAATAAAGCAAGATAATTAATCGCATCAGGGGGAAATGTGCCCTTTTCAATTAATGCATTTCTGATATTGGTACATGCTTGACCCCAAGCTACCCAGTCGAAATAGAGAAAGGCGATGTGAGCTTCAGGATCTAGTGCTGAACCTGAATAATGAGACCACGCAATGAAATAATGTCCTCCTGGAAGAACCTCAGCATTTCTTACTTGTTCAAGATCTAATCCTACGGTTTTCACAAATTGTTCGTATGCTTCCCATTCTCCAAGAAATACATCTAAAATATCTGCAAGAGTTCTTTGTAAGAAAAGGTCTTCGGGAGGTTTAGTTCTCTCTGTTCTTAAGATGCTTTGCACCATATGCCTAAATTCCTGTGGTACAATATTATATTCTTGCTTGGCAAGTTCTTTTAAATGGTCCATCGTCATTGTTCCATCTTGAGCAGCTTTGACTAACTTGCAATGTTGGATCTGTTCAATCTGGCTTGCGAATTCTTTCTCAAGCTGACCTACAAAATCTTCTACCATTTTTAAACACCTATTAACGTATCCATATTTATTTTCGTATTTAAACACTAGTTTCTATGAATGAATTTACCAGAAGTCTCTCCTTTGATGCTCAGGTACCTTGTTTTGAGCTTGTGTCTCATATTCATCAAGGTCTTGTTTGTTAATTTTTTTGACTGTAACGTATCTTTGATCATTAGGGCAATTGCATTCAACCACGATTAAAATCTCGTCTTCACTACCTTCGTTTTCATCCAAGAATTCTTGAGTAAAATATTCTTTTTTCCAGAAACTCAGTTTTGGAAGTTCAATAGACTTACAAACAGGACAACGCTTTACAAAAGATTTTATCTTTGTGAT
>JAEOTF010000430.1 GCA_016840025.1 Candidatus Hodarchaeota archaeon | reverse complement strand
CAATTAAATCACAAGAACCAAGTGCGCCCATTGATGAAGAAATAGTGAAAGAAATTGCCAAAATTCCGTTATTTCCCAAACAAGTGGAAGAAATTCCTACTCCTCGTCTAGAAGAACCCCCAATTAAGCCCCTCGCTGTCAATGTTATCATTGAAATCTTTGAGAAAGTAAAAAGTAGAAAAAGTAAGAAGGTTTTCCATAGAACAGCAATAACTGATCTTCGTAAAACAGCTAAAGATCAAGTTGTACCAGTACAAGAGGAAACTATTCGATCTGTGCTAGCTGACTCCCTTTCAGATTTGCAAAAACACCAATTTTTAGATGTTAAAGGACAATACATAATTAAAACGAAGAATTGGAAGAAAGATAAAATTTTAGAAGTTTTAGTTCCAAATAAACACCCATAAGTGATTTTTGAAGATGACTTGTAAAGAACTTGAAAAACAGGCTAGGAAAAAACTGGGTAGGTTTTCGAAAGAGCCCGAAAAAGCAGCACTTTTATATGAAGAAGCAGGAGATTGCTTTTTTCGAGAAGAAAATAGAGATAAAGCATTAGAATGTTATTATAATTCACTACATCTATTTTGTGTATCATTACAAAATTCCAGTTCACCTTCGGTGATTTTTGAGGAGATTGAAGATATTACCTCAAAAGCTTTCAAAACAAAGACTTCTAAAAGTAAAGAAGTCATCAAAAAAATTGTTGCTGACTATATTAGTGCTCTCCAAATAATCAGAAATTACCATCGCGATAATGAAGAGCTATTAGAAGAAGCCACAGCCTTAGAGAAACTTGGAGACATATTATTAAGGAAAAAAAGGAATGGTATAGCAGCAAAATCATACTATGCTGATGCAGCCAAAATTTTCCTAACCCTTCGAGGACAATATCTGAGAAGTAGAATGTCTCCTATTCGAATTATAGAGATAGGGATAAGAGCTAGAGATCTCCTTGAAAAAGCTGGGAGAGATATACAAAGTACTGAGAGAAGAGAAATTGAGTACATTCTAGAAACAATTAGACAGCTGACCCTAAAGAAAAAACCGAAGAGAGTCAATCAACTGCTTGACCTAATCTTAAAACATAGCTTTTATCCTGAGCCTTGGACACCGCTGCATAAACAGATGATGGAACTTCTTGATTTAATTGCAGCCGAAGAAAACATTAATTCACTTCTTGTAGCTAATTTGAAACAAAAGATAGATACCTCAGAAGATGAACGTATTTCAGCCGAAATCATCCGATTTGTAGCCAATCATAAAGATGAAATCAAGGAAAGGGAAATCATAGAACATTTAGCACAAATAAATACGATTCCTAATCTAACCTTTGAAAAAACCAGCACTTTAATTGATCTTTTGGCCAAAAGGGGGTACTTTAAGGTAGAAAAAACATCTACAGGGCGCATTATTAAAGTAAAATCCATCCAAGAAGATGCTGTCAAAGTTTTAGAATTAGTTAAGATCTCTGGAGAGATTTCTGTTCCTGAATTAAGCCAGCAAACAGGATGGAGACCTTCAAGATCTAAAGAAGTTCTAGAACAGTTTACAGAACAAGGAATTGCTCGAAAAGTCCCCTCCTACGATGAAGGGGACATTTATTATTTCCCACATTACTGGCGACCAAGTTCGTCAAAATTTAGTCGCAAATAACGAAAATAAAGATACTTACAGAGTTAAAGGCTTCAAGATTAGGGGGGATTCTGCGATATGGCTAAGGAATGGAACGGTATTGATTAGAATAACTCTTCTATTTCAATTTCAAAACCTGGAAGAATCTGACTCTCGACTTTTCCTTTAACATTCTCTTGAACAATATATTCATCTGAGTGCTCCTTTCGAACAGTAATCACTTTTTTTTCTTCCAAATCTATATACCAAATCTCAGGAACAAAAGCGTCCATATACCATTCTCTCTTATTATATAAATCGTGATCCCGTGTTGTTGGAGATAAGATTTCAATGAGCAACAGCGGTATTCCTTTAAAAATAGAATCTGTCTCCTTTACAGTGTCCACTGGGACAACTACAATATCTGGCTCAGGGCGTTTTCCTGTTGGGAGTCTTAAAGCGAATCGTGAACCAAGTGCTTCTCCTAGGTCAGGATGTAGTTCAAAATATTTTTCAAAATATTTCAAAAGTTTATATACAAGCTTTTCGTGTCTTTTAGTCGCAGGCGAATGGATATAAAGGCACTCTCCGTCAAACTCTAGCTTTAAGTCTTCATTAGCTAATTCAAAATAGTCTGATTCTGATGCATTCTTAATGATAATAATTGAATCAGGAGACAAGGTAATTGACCGATTAGAATGAGAAACAATAAGCAATACTATCACTCTAGTTTATTTCCAATATTCTGTTTCTTTATCTATTAAAGTATTACAAAATTCAAGAATGACTTCTATGCTAGAAAAACTGTGTGTTATCTATTGATTACAAATCATAGCAAACGCATAATCCAAACACCTGTTTTAGCTGCAGAAAGGGCTTTTAGATAGTATAGGCGCACTTTTAGCTTGCTATTACAAACAATTGAAAAGAACCGCTTAATATGCCCTTTTACTTTATAACATACAGTTTAATATAGCCCTAATACAGCATTAAGAGAATTCAATGAAATTCTACAGCAATCAAAACCAGTAAGTAATAAATACGGGTTCACTATTATCAATATCCGAGGGATTGAAAATAAAAGGGATTCATATAACCATTCTTCTTTGGTTAATTTTCACTGTGAGCATATTGATTTGTATCGTTTCTATGGTCTTTCTTCACTGTGCTTCGGTCAGTTCTACAAGGCATGGAGCAGAGTCTTATCGAATAAACTCCTCTGATTCAGCTCAATTTCCCACTGCGTCTGCTTTTGTCTCGTTGAGATCGCGCAGCGCTGCACTCCCGCATCCTGCACAACTTGTCCCACAAATGCCCTCTGTTCTCACATATACACCTCATGCACCGATTCGTATCGCAAATGATACGGCGTTAGCCGCGACAGCGGTTAGCGGGGATGGTACAGCAGCTACGCCGTATATTTTGGAAGGATGGTACATCAATAGCACTCGACAAGACGCTATCGCAATTACCAGGACAACCCGTCATTTTATCATCCGTGACTGCTGGGTAGAAGCTCATGGTTGGTCTTATTTATATGATTACTATTATGGGATTCATATTTGGAATATTACCACTGCTACGGTAACTGTTGAGAATAACTTCTGCCAAGCGAGCTATGCTGGGATCTATCTCACGGATGTGCCTTTTTCTGTAATAATTAACAATACTTGTTATAACAACATCAAGGGACTCGGCCTCGACCGTTCTCCTAATTCTGTCGTCGCTAACAATGTCAATATTCAAAATTATGTTACAGGCATCACTGTAGGTGACTCTGGAAATGTGACAGTTATCAACAACACTTGTGACTACAATGGAGAGGAAGGGATCTATTTCTATCAGACAGAGGCTCCAATGATTGTGAATAACAATTGCAGCTTCAATGATGATGGGATTTTCCTAAGCAATACTAGCGGTGGAATGATGGTTGGTAATGTTTATTATAAAAATTACTACAACGGTGTCAAGACTATTCTTTGTGAAGCCTTGACAGTTGTAAACAATACCTGTCACAATAATGAGAACGGATTCTATCTCTCATCTTCAGATTTGTTAACAATTGAGAACAATATCTGTAGTTCTAATGAAGAAAATGGAATTATCCTTCGGAGTTCTCAGTACGCTACAGTCGCTCAGAATCACCTATCGCATAATAACCAAACTGGGATCTTCCTGTTAAGGGTACCAAATTCGTCGGTTCAGCATAACCGCTGTAGTCATAACAACCACACAGGGATTACAATTCAGGAGACCGCAAATTCCACAATACATCATAATAGCTGTTACAACAATTCTTACGGGCTTTTCGTGCAAGACTCTGACCATTGTTGGGTCGATGAGAATCTTTTCCTCGAAAATCGCTATGAGGGAGGGATTATCGACACAAGTTCCGCGAATAATCAGTTCCATCATAATACGTTCCTCGCTAATTCAATAGGAACTCCGCAAGCCCGTGATGACGGACTCAATAATCTGTGGCATGAGGAGAGTACTAGGGAAGGAAACTATTGGTCAGACTATGCGGGAACAGGCTTTTATCCTCTCGCAGGATTGGCGAATGCCACAGACTTTTATCCCCTTGTAGACATCTTAGATTTTGATGAGGACGGGATGCCGAATTTGTGGGAGTACCGAATGGGCTTGAATGTCACGTGGAACGATGCAGCACGCGACCTCGATCAGGACGGGATGCCCAATCTGTGGGAGTACCAGATGGGACTGAATGCTACTAACCCCCGCGACGCTTCCCAAGATCCCGACAAGGATGGACTTACTAACTTACAGGAGTACCAGCTCGGAACTGACCCCCATGATCAAGATTCGGATAATGATTTTTTCCCAGATGGGCTGGATCGTGGGTGGTGGGGGAATCCTCGCACGCTGTGGGACAATCCGTTGACCCGAGGACTTCTCATCTTATTGATAGTGCTGAGTATATGGGGAGGTGTTATTGCTTTTTATTTACTCCAGCTGCGATCAGAACTGCAACATAAGCACGCACAATTACAGTATCAGCTCCAGCAGCTTCAGGAAAAACTCAGACTGCTGTCCGAGCAAGCCCATCTTAACGAGGTGGAAGACCTTGTTACCCAAGTTCATCAAATTTATTCGATCAGCCAACAAGGCTACCATGAGCTCAATCACAAAATACAACGCAAATGGTTGCCCCTGTTTCTCCGTCCGAGTATTACCTCTCAAAAAACAGTTTTCATATCAGTAGAAGAGACATACCAGGCTTTTCAAGAACAGTATGAAGGGCGTATCGAAGAGTTAATGGATAATTAAATCTTTATTAATCTAAATTTAAAACAGGGGTATTCCTACTACCTAGTTAGCAGTTAAAATTCCAACTAAATCTGTTAAATACAGATAATTACTACTTTTTGTTTAGTTCCTATCAGAATAGGGATTTCAGTTAAAAGAAATATGAATAAGCAAGCTATTTTAATCTCACCAAGAAGATCAGCTACTTTGGCATATTTTTATTGGAGATGTTTAAAATGACCGCAGAAATAATAGATATTCGATTACACGGGCGCGGCGGTCAGGGTGTTATGACTAGCAGCTATCTCATAGCAGAAGCTGCTTTAGAGGAAGACAAATATGTGCATGCCTTCCCAACATTCGGCCCTGAACGGTCAGGCGCGCCTATTGCTGCATTTGCGCGTGTGAGCAAAGAACAATTTTATGAGAAGTGTGAGGTCACTGACCCAGATATTGTAGTTATTCAAGACCCCACGCTCTTAGGACAGGTGGATGTAGCAAAAGGGCTTAAAAAAGGCGGACTTATGCTTATCAACAGTGATGAGCCCGAAGCAGATGCAATTCAAAACATCCGTAAAGCACGACCAGATGTAATGTACGGATTTGTAGACGCATCACAGATAGCCGAAGAAGAGATTGGACTTTCAGTTACAAATACAGCAATTCTCGGTGCAATGATAAAAATGACGGAAGGAAATATTATTACGATGGATGCTCTTGAAACTGCCATTAAAAGCCGTTTTAAGGCAAAAGGAGCCGTTGCGGAGAAAAATGTTAAAGCTATCAAGCGATCATTTGAGGAGGTAACTTTTTAATGCCAGAAGTTTTACCTAACGATATTTCTGATGAAGACTTCAAAAGATGGGTAAAAGAAAGGTGGGGCTACAAGAAACTCCCAATCGGAGGAAGTACTCCTCCAGCTACATCCCGTTTTTTTGAAACAGGCAGTTGGGCAGCGAAAAGACCCCATGCACTTCACGAGAACTGCATTAGTTGTTTGAATTGCTATTTTTACTGTCCTGATAATGCAGTTACTATGATCGAAGTAGAGGGAAAGCTAAAACCTCAATTTAATTACGAGTACTGTAAAGGTTGCGGCGTCTGCGCTCATGAGTGTCGAGGGAAACCTGAGAAAGCTATTGTGATGGAGGACATCTAAGATGGCAAAAAGAATCGCGGTTACTGGGGACGATGCAATTGCTTTGGCAGCGAAAGCGGTTAATCCTGATGTTGTTGCCGCATATCCCATCACCCCTCAAACTATTATTGTTGAACGATTTGCCGATTTCGTAGCAGATGGCGAAGTAGATACCGAGTATGTCTGCACTGAGTCAGAACACTCGGCAATGTCAGCATGTATTGGTGCTAGTGTTGCGGGTGGTCGGGTACTTACAGCAACCGCCTCAGCTGGCTTGATGTTGATGTATGAGATTGTTCTGATCGCGTCAACCATGCGATGTCCGATTGTGCTGACTCTAGCTAACCGTGCTATATCCGCCCCCATTAACATACACGGGGAACAAACAGACCAACTACTACTCCGAGACAGCGGATGGATAAGTCTGTTCGCCGAAACGAATCAGGAAGCCTATGATCATACAATCCTTGCCTTCAAAATGGGTGAACACCCCGAAGTTCAGTTGCCAGTAGCAGTAGGAATTGATGGGTTCATTATATCGCACGCCATTGAAGGAATTTATCCCATGACCCGAGAAGAAGCCATAAAATTCCTTGGCGGCGAGAGAAAAGCAGCTTTACGACTAGACCCCGCTAATCCCGTATCAATTGGGCTATTACATCTCCAAGACTATTATATGGAAGCGCGGGCGCAAATACGAGATGCAGTTGACCGCTCTAAACCGGTCATTCTTGAAACATTCAAAGAATGGACTCAATTAACTGGACGTGAGTACAGCCCCATTGAAACTTATATGATTGATGACGCGGAATATGCCATCGTAGCAATGGGGTCAGGTGCAGGTACCGCACGGACGGCAGTTGATGAACTACGGGCAAATGGCGAAAAGGTTGGGTTGATTAAAATCCGCGTATATCGACCATTCTTTGAAAAAGAATTTACTGACGCTGCTAAAAACCTTAAAGGGCTCATTAGCGTCGAGCGAGCCCACACTTTTGGCAACCTCGGTGGAATTCTAGGGCAGGACGTTAAATCCGCTTTATACGACGCAAATCTAACCCCCCATATTGCGGAATATTGTGTAGGTCTCGGTGGAAGAGATACGAGAGTACCGGAGTGGGTTGAGATTTATGAACGATCCAAGGAAGCATTTGATGAAGGAAAAAGCTTACCGTACTTCTGGTGGGGACTTCGAGAATAGGAGGTAAAAAAATGACGACAGAAACAAAGAAAATGACCCTGAAAGATTATGTGAAGAAACCGGTGCAATTTAGTGGCGGTCACAGACTTTGTGCGGGATGCGCGGCAGGGTCTATGGCGCGACAGGTCACAATGGCATTCAATAAACCAACGGTCATCGCACATGCTACTGGTTGTCTCGAAGTGGCGTCTACAATCTATCCGTTCTCTGCCTGGCAAGTTCCGTGGGTTCATGTCGCTTTTGAGAATGCAGCTGCAGTGGCAGCAGGAATTGAAGCCGCCTATAAAACCATGCGAAAGAAAGGGATGATCAAAGACGAGCAGATCGATATCATTGCGTTCGGAGGAGATGGAGGAACCTTTGATATTGGACTACAAGCCCTGTCAGGCGCTCTAGAACGCGGACATGACTTTCTATACATTTGTTATAACAACGGTGCCTATATGAATACGGGTATACAGCGAAGTGGTGCAACTCCGTTCAGTTCCTCGACAACGACTTCTCCTGCTGGTAGTGTCATCCCAGGAAAAGCACAGTTCCAGAAAGATCTTGTGAGTATTGTGGTTGCCCATCGTATTCCTTTTGTAGCAACAGCCACGCCCTCTTATCCAAGAGATTTGATACAGAAGGTTAGGGCAGGTCTAGATGTCGAAGGACCAGCTTTTATGCTTGTTGAAGCGAGTTGTACCCGTGGACAACGATTTGATCCAGCTACATCCATTGAAGAAAACCGTTTAGCTGTGGAAACCTGTATTCATCCACTTTACCAGGTGATTGATGGCGAATACCAAATGGACGGCCCCAGCAAACGTATTGCAAGGAATCCCGATAAGAAAAGGTCCGTGGAAGAGTTCCTTGCGAGACAAGGTCGTTTCCGTCATATTTTCAAACCAAAGAAACGCACCGACCTTATTAACGCTTTTCAAGAAGATATTGATAAGCGTTGGGAAGAGCTTAAGGTCAAGTGTGGACTCTGATCAAAGAGACATTCATTCTTCCTTCTTTTTCTTTTTCAATATATTCGGTAAAATATTTCCTGTAGTTTAAATTTTATAATTGAATTAAATGCCAGATACATTAACAACGGCATTTTAGAAATATAAGAAGGGAAATGGGTATAATATAATGAATAATATTGAACAATCAAAACAAAGCAAAAAGTAGGAAAACCATTTCAGACTATGATCATCTAGTAAAAGAATGGCATCCAACAAAAAATGATGGACTTTTTCCTCATAAATTCACTTCTGGATCACATAATAGGGTTTGGTGGCAATGCTCCTCTTGTGGGTATGAGTGGAAAGCAATTATTAAGGATCGCACTAGAGGGCGAGGTTGTCCAGCCTGTAGTGGACGGGTAGTCACAGATAAAAATAGACTTTCGTTAATACACCCAGAAGTAGCTAATGAATGGCATCCAGACAAAAATATTGACCTAAAACCTGAGAATGTTTCCTTTGGTTCAAATAAAAAAGCTTGGTGGATTTGCTCTAAGTGTGGCTATGAGTGGAAGGCCTATATTTCTAAACGTGCTCAAGGGCATGGCTGTCCACATTGTGCGGGAAAAATTATAACAAAAAAGAGGTGTTTATGTTCAACACATCCTAAGTTAGTGAAAGAATGGCATCCAACCAAAAACGATGGACTTAAACCAGACAAATTTAGCTATGGGTCTAATAAAAAGATTTGGTGGCAATGTTCGACCTGTAAATATGAATGGAAGACATCAATCAAAGCTCGGACTAATGGGAATGGTTGTCCTGCCTGTTCTGGTCGTGTTGTAACAGATAAGAATAGAATTACCATAACCCACCCTAATATTACAAAAGAATGGCATTCGATAAAAAATGGTGATTACCGACCTGAAATTTTTTCTTATGTAGAGTAGACAAGCAATTGCATTTTCTTTGTGTTATATCTTACATTTAAATTTGTATACCGGTGACTTGAAATTACATTAAATGGGTGAGACAAAAACAATGGATTAAAACTCGACTTTATAAGCGGATAATTGACTTCTAAAACTCACCTCTCATCAGCAGCATATAGCGGAAAAAGGAGACCAGTGCATGCTTCAAAACTAGGACGTGCAAGCGTCATTGAAATTCCTTTTTCTAACAGCTTCTGTTGTGAGGTCACCAATTTGGGGTATAAATAGCTTAAAGTGAGTGCTTATGACATTAAAAAAGAACTTTAGTAGATTATTAATAGTGGGGCTACTATTTCTGGCCCACCAAACGAGCGCCGTTAATGCACCACCATCGACTCTTTTGAGAAACGACACCTTCGAAGTGGACCTAAATGATTGGAGTCTTGTAAGTGGAGATTCGTTAACCCGCGTGAATACAAACGCTGCTAATGGCTCCTGGAGCGCGGAAATTAATGCGGAGGATATAGGCGGTGGTGACTATCGCTGCTACATTTCGACTGATTATATCAATTGTGCAGCAGAGACAGCGTATTATATAAGCGTCTGGGCTTATAAAACTGTGGTACTCGGTCCTTGGGCACATATTGGGGTTAGCTGGTTCAATGAAACAGCCGGCTTAGGCTTTGTTAATTTAGGTGATTACCGCTCTAATACTGGCTGGTTTGAAATGACTGAAACAGCCACATCCCCTGCGACGACAACTAAGCTTAGACTGGCGATATTTTTTGTTGACGGCCCTGGTGGTTCCGACTTTACAATGAATGTTGATGATGTCCGTTTGTCCGATGTCGCATTTCCTGAAGTACCGCGGACTATGCCAATCTTGATCCTGTTCCTAGCGGTTCTAACTATTTTGCTAATTGGCTTCCACTATCGGAAAAGAAAGTGCTAAGACGGGACTCATCGCGCAGAGGGGTCGAGAAACCTCCCGCGTATTCCAGCAGCGAGTGACTTTTCTTGTCTTTCCTTTACTACATGTGGGAAGAACATAGTAGCTACTTTTTTGTACCCTTCAACATTCAAGTTTCTATGACTCAGAAAATCGCCTTCCTCATACTGACGCTTGGGGCGTTTCCGTCATATCTTCAAACCAAAAGAACGCACCGACCTTATTAATGCCTTTCAAGAAGATATTGATAAGCGATGGGAAGAATTAATCAATAAATGTGGACTTTAGTCAAAAAACCTTTTCATCCCCTTTTTTTTTGAATTTTCTCTTCTTTAATAATAATACCTGAATTTTGTATTAGTATTATTCTTAGGTGCAAGAGGTTTTTCTGATAACTTTACAACACATCCTAAATTTATTATCTTTTGAAACAAAGGAGCACTGAAAAATTTGGATCAAGTTAAGGTTCAAAAAACCGCTAAACTCATTTCTGCTCCAGCGGCTTCGTCTCACTCACCACAGGTTTTCCGTGTTGATAGCCCACACCTATTTTTTCACACTTATATCATTGAATCGCCAAGTGCTATGCAAATTCTTACTCAACCATGGATTGTAGGGGCAGAACTAGCACAATTAGCCCGAAAAAGCTGTATTGACTTCCTCTCAATTGCCTTTGAGCTTTCTCCTGAGTTTCAAAATTCAACCTTTCAGAACGTTGCTGAGGTTGTACCTTTAGCTGGGGCGTTATATTATAACATGGCGGAAGCGTTTGCGGTTGTGTTTGGGGAAACGATAAATCGTTGTTTTGTAGGCGCAAAACGGCATCTTAACACCGCAGGTTGGATAACAGAACTCAGTTATGAGAATTATGAGGCATTAAGCTCTGAATCGGTAATCCTTATTGGAGATACTATAGCAACCGGTGGAACGATGAAAAGAATTTTAGAGTCGGTGCTATCACGACATACCGACATCAGGGCTTTTGTAATTTATTCCATTGCTGGTGGCTTAAATGGAGCTCTATTAATTAAAGAACTAGTAGATCAGTTTAATATTCCTATTTACCTCTTTTTTGCCAACGCAATTTTTGGGGTCGAAGATAACGGTACAGATATGCCATTCAACCATCCTGCTACGATAATGTCGGATATTACTAAGAAAGAAGCCTTAAATGCTTATGGATCGGAAATCGGACGCAAATGGTGCTCAATCTGGGATTGGGGTGATAGGGCTAAATATCCTTCCAAACATTTAGCAGAATTGCTCACACGTTGTGATGAAGAACTCACAAACTCCCAATCCGAACAAACAATCACTTTTCTCAAAAAGGTTCGACAGAAGAGCCTTGAGGTTCTCAATAAATTAGAAAAGCCCATTAAACTTCTCTGATTCAATAAGGCATACATAACTAGGACATTTTAGGAAAACAAAATATTATAGGATAAAAGAATATTATACTGCAGAAAGTTATTTTATCACAAAAAAACATTCAATTTCTAAAAATACTCCCTTAAAATGCATGGTAGATTTGGAGGGAACCACGACTATTAGGAGCTTGAAAAAGCCCATGGTGAAATCAGAGTTACAATCATTTTTGGAAACGCGAGTTATTGAGCAAATAAAAGGTGATTCAAGAATAAAAATCAATCGTTATGAGGAAATAATTCATCTTTTAGAATCTACTGAGAATGAAGTAAACAAAATTAAAAACTCGGCTTTAAAGGCAAGGATTTTTGCTGCTATAAGTTCTAACAAGTAAGAAGTTCTATCACAATATTTGTTGAGAATTTTGATAGAAATGGTGTTCGTTTTTTTATTCCGCTAATTTCAATATCATTTCTACTGGTTCAGAGAAGACAAATCCGTTCTTTTCGTAAAGTCTTATTGCATCAGGTTCTGCATGTAATCGAATAGCAGAAATCCCTTTCTTCTGAACTTGTCTGATGATTTCCTTCAATAACTTAGTTCCAATTCCTTTATTCCGCCATTCAGGGATGGTATACATGTTCATAATATAGGCTTCTTTCCCTGTAAGATTGCTTGGGGATGGTGGCTTTTGTAAAAATACCAGTCCACTACTGGCTACTATCTTTCCATTTATTTCGGCTACATACGCTATAAACTCTTCTGATGGTAGGGTAGTTGTAAAGTATTGTTGAAGTGCATTTTTGAACGATGCTTGATCATCATGGAAGTTTCTAATTTCATGAAAGAACGCCACTCTGAATTGAATTAGCATGTCTAGATCCGCTAGTCCTGCGCGACGAATTCGGATATTGGGGGAATTTACATCCATAAGAATCCCATCTAAGGGAATCTAAGAATTGTTTATATAAATTCTATATGCATCAAACGCATGTATAATGGTATGGGATGGGACATCTAACCCAGTTCATTAGAAACTATTCAGGGTCAGGAAAGTGCTACTCAAGTGGTAGATTTAACGAGTTGAGAATGTAGGCATAAAAAAAAGCTGTTTCTTTTATTGAAGAATATCTCCCTGAAACACCGCTATGACCTGCACCCATATTCACCTGTAAAATTAATCTATTCTCATCGGTTTTGAATCTTCTCAGTTTTGCGACCCATTTAGCTGGTTCCCAATAGCCTACTCGTGGATCATTGAGCCCTCCTGTAACCAGCATATCAGGATAGTTTTTCGTTTCTACATTATCATAAGGCGAGTACTGATACATGTATTCATATTCTTCTTTGATGTTTGGGTTTCCCCACTCCCTATATTCAAAAGTTGTTAGGGGAACACTCGAATCTAGCATTGTATTCATAACATCGACAAAAGGAACCTCCGCAACAACTGATTTGAATAGGTTGGGGCATAAATTCACTACTGCTCCCATTAAAAGCCCCCCTGCGCTCCTTCCATTGATACTGAGTTTTGAACTTGACGTATAACCATTTTCTATTAAAAATTCCGAACAACTGATAAAATCGGTGAAGGTATTCATTTTCTTTAGCATCTTTCCGTTTCTGTACCACAATTTTCCTAATTCTCCTCCTCCACGAATATGCGCGATTGCAAAAATTACTTGTCTCTCGAGTAAACTCAATCTTCTTGAGTCAAAAGAAGGGTCTTTACAAGTACCATATGAACCATACCCGAACAAGAGAAGAGGATTCTCCCCGTTCATTTCAATGCCCTTTTTGTAAGCAATTGAAATAGGAATTTTAGTTCCATCTTTTGCAGTTGCATACTTTCTTTCCGTTATATATTGATTGGGATCATGTCCTTTTATCTCATCCTTTTTTTTGGTTTCTTTAGTCCGATCACGCATGTTATAATCAAAAATGGTCTTGGGGGTTGTCAGGGAAGAAAAAGTAAATCGAAAAATATCGGATTCAAATTCAAGATTTTGCCAAGGTTCTAAAGCATAAATTTCCTCAAGCATCTCAATACCATGGATTTCTCCTGTAGTAAATTCACGTACTGTTATACCCATAAGCCCTTTCTCACGTTTAGTGATAACAAGGAAATTTTCAAATGCTTGAAGGTGATCTAAGCGTACTTCAGGGTTATACGGAATCACTTCTTCCCAATTTTTTATCCCCAAAGCACTTACAGGAGTACGCATCAATTTAAAATTCACTGCGTTTTTGTTTACTAAAAAATAGAAATAGCCGTGATGATGTACAATTGAATATTCTATACCCTCTTCTCTTGAAGCAAATAACTTTAATTCGCCTGAAGGATCTCTTAGATCTACAAAATGATATTCTGTCGTTTCTGCCCCGTAACAATGAATTATGAAAAATAGATATTTTTGATCCTTTGATTTCCTTAACTGTAGTAAAAAGGTCTCATCCTGTTCTTCAAATATACTGACATCATCTTTTTGAGATGTGCCTATAATATGCTTAGAAACAGCATAAGAGCGATGGACCTCGTCTAATTCACAATAATAAATCTCTTTACCATCATTTGACCATTGAACATCTCCACCAACCCCTTTAACCCTATCTTCTAATAATTCTCCTGTTTCCAAATTTTTAATGTATATATCAAAGGTTTCATAACCACTAGTATCTGTTGCATAAGCCAAGAACTTATAATCGGGGCTTAGTTCAAAACCTCCAATTTCGAGGTATTCTTGTCCTTCAGCTAGTTCATTCTCATCTAAGATAATTTCTTCTTCTGCGTCAAGATTACGATACTTCCGACACCTGATTTTATAGTCTTTTCCTTTCTCAGTTCTGTTGTAATAATAATACTCTCCAATTTTAACAGGAACTGTTTCATCCGTCTCCTTAATACGCTCCTTCATTTCTTTGAATAATTTATTTTGGAAATCCTTAGTATGAGCCATCATTTGACCAGTATACTCATTCTCTTTCTTCAAATATTCAATAACTTCTTCTGACTCCTTATTTCTTAGCCAAAAGTAATCGTCTATAAGCTCAAGCCCATGAATTTTAGTTGTTTTACTTTCTATTCTGGCAACAGGTGGCTTTATTTCATTGTTCAGGGTCATAACAAAAGAATGAATTAACGTGAAAAGAAACTTTTGACTTATAAAAAAATTGAAATGTAGAATTTTGTTTGGAAGTTTCAAAGATGAAGATCCCTACTGAGATAATTAAGGCAGTAAAAGGAAAGGTTGTTGCAGTAACAGGAGCAGGGGTTAGTAAAGCAAGTGGAATACCTACATTTCGAGGTAAGGACGGGTTATGGAGAAATTATCGCCCCGAAGAGTTAGCTACCCCTGAAGCATTCCGTAACAACCCTAAAAGGGTGTGGGAGTGGTACATCTATCGTTTAAAAATAATTATGAATGCCAAGCCGAATGCTGCTCATATTACTCTTGCAGAAATAGAAAAACATGGAAACTTCACTCTGATCACCCAAAACGTAGATGGGCTGCATCGAGAAGCAGGATCACAGAATATCCTCGAAATTCATGGGAATATTAGACGAACATGGTGTACTCAATGTAATCACTATGCATGGCTTCAAAAGCCGCCAAACACGCCCCCACATTGCTCTCAATGTAATAACCTTATGCGACCCGATGTAATCTGGTTTGGGGAATCACTAAATGCAGAAATTCTTGGTAACGCAATGAGTGCAGCTGAATCAGCTGATTTGTGTTTAGTAGTAGGAACCAGTGGGGTGGTAATGCCTGCTGCCTCGTTAATCCATTACACAAAAAAAACAGGAGGGGTTATAGTTGAATTCAACCCTCGACACACTCCAATCACCCCAATCGCAGATCTAACAGTACCTTTACCAGCTGAAATTGGACTACCAAAATTCATTAAGGCGTTAGGAAACAAATGATAAACTATAGAGGTAATAATTCATGAATACTGAATCCACAAATGTAATTGAACTCGTGAAAAAATTGTAGATGGGTTTTATGAAAGTCTTAACAATGTTAATATCGAGTATTTTCAAAAACTTTGCCATCCTGCCGCTAATTGGTTTAATATTGGGAATGATGGTGAATTGCTAGTCCGTCCACTTTCTGAGCTGATGCAAAACCTAATGGTTGCACATGAACATGGAATAACTGTAGGTTTTAAGCTTAATAAGCTAAAACAAATTGGTGTTCATGGACCTATTGCTTCCGTTGAAGTAGATTGGCAGATGATTATGCCCGATTCTATTGGCATCCACTGTACGTATTTTCATATTGTAAACACAGAGAATCAGTGGCTAGTTGCAAATGTAACAGATCATGGGTACGAGGAAGCAAAAAAATAAGTTATAAATCATGTAGAAAAACAGCTTATAGTTTTGTAGATTTTCGACTGGTTTTGATAACCTAATGGTTTAAAGAGAAAATATAAGTTAGATGTCATTGATATGTCCAAAAAAAAGAACGAATAACATAGGAGTCTGGTAAAACTGTCATTTAAGCGAAATAAGGACGATGACGATGAAGATGACGAAGAAGAAATAGATATTTGGGAAGAGTTAGGGAAAGCTTTTCGGACTTTTACCGATGAACTTGGAAAACAACTTAGTAATATTTCTAAAACTTTTTTAAACTTTGACAGACCTACTAGTCGCGAACCACTTATTGATGTAACCATAGAGGGGGAAGAGCTCAGGGTTATTGCGGAATTGCCTGGTGTTGCCAAGTCTGACATTTCTTTAGACGTTACACAAAATTATTTGGATCTGGCTGCCTCAGGGGGACAAAAAAGGTATAAAAAACGAATAGCTTTTCCTGAAGAAATTATTCCCGAAAGTGCTAAAGCTCGATATCGCAATGGAATCCTAGAAATTACTTTAAAACGGAAAAAACCTTCTAAAAAGTCTAGTTTTGGTATTGAGATCGAATAATAAGGAGAAAAAAGAAAAAAAGGAAGTAATTAAATCAAAAACAACAGAAATGGTTTAGTGCTTTCTTCCATTTGAAGAAATCATGACCGAGATGAAAATGGAAAGGGGTGAATCTTCCAAAAGAAAAGTAGCTGTGACCTTTAACCACTTCAATTCGTCCTTTCCAATCAATATACACAAGTAAATGATTGTTATATTTAATAAAAATTCCTTTTCGTTCTTTTAGAAGAATTCTAACCTGTTCCCAAGCGACATATAGACTTCTTTTCTCACCCATTTGTTTTTTAGGCGCAAGAGCAACAAAATCATATTTCGAAGGCTCCAAATGAATCTTTTGTAAAATGTACCATTTTTTCAGATTTCTCAGACTTTTTTTGGCGACAAGAAATTCTTCATCCTGTGAATCATCTGGAAGAACCTCAAAGGAAGAATTATCCAACAATATTTTCGCTTGTTTCCCAAGAATTACCAAAATGTCAAAGTTATAAACTTTAGACTCGCCAAGTGCTCCTGATTCAGTGTGAGCAATGAGATCATAGGCAAATTGCACTTTTCCCACAATTATTAAGCCTATTGTTGTGTTTTTAGATTTAACAGGAAATAATATTGTTTTATCTAAGGAAGTAAGATAATAATCATCGCCTTTAGCAAGAGTGACATCCTGCTCAACTTCCGCGCGCTCAGAAAAAATTTCATATTGCATTTCCCGATCTCCTAATCTTCCTCTTCACCTTCTATCTCGATTTTGAAGCCTTTTTTTTCTTTATAATCCTCTTCGTTGTCTCCATAAGCTTCGTCATCGTTATATTCCTCCTCATAATACTCATCTACCTCAGGATCATCTCCATCGTTGCTCTCAATCTCCAGGTCTATCTCAGCGCCCTTTTTCGCTTTTTCTTCAGTATCCATTGGATAAGATCGGAGATAAAGAACTTCTGCCATTTTGAGAGCTTCGCGTCCCTTGAAGGTTATCAGGTATCTACCCCGTACAGCTTCCTGGGTGACAAAGCCCTGTTCAATTAATCGATCGCAATGATGTTTAAACGAGCCACCTTTTGCACCTGACTCTTCAATAAGCTCTTTTTGATATTTTGGACCTTTTTCCAGAGCCCGCAGAATTTTTAGACGACTTTCATCTGCTAGATCACCTAACATCTTTGAAGTAGTTTTATAAAAGTTATCTAGCTGATTTTCAGGAATTCCAAAACCTCTTCTTCGGAATCGTTGGAAGGGGTGAACCTGAATAGCCTTTCTGATCCGCTTTTTTCTTCCTGGTTTATCGTAAATGAAGATAGAACCAACAGCGTCTTCAATACCTTCAGCTACAGAATTTAGAATTGAACTAATATAATCTGTCCAAAAGGATCTATATCCATGAGGAGGACGAATCTGACGCGGAGGATGTGGAGGAACAGGGTGTCTCGGGGGCGAAAAGGGCGGATAATCCGAAAAAAAGGGCGGTCTCCGATGGGAACGGTCTTTAGCTTTTTTAATTCTCTTTTTCATCTTTTTTCTAGATTCCTGCATCTCCTCCTTCATCGCTTTGATTTCTTGCCTCATAGCTTCAATAGCATCATTAGTTCTGGCAATTTCTTCCTTTAACTGTTCTTCTTTATTTAGTTGTTTTTCTTCATTCAATTTATCTTTTTCAGGCATTTTATCATCCAATTTTTACACCATATTTGAGATACTTAGTCATTTTTGTGAATCAGATTTTCTAATAGCTTTATTCGTTTAAATATCACTTTTTTTATCAGGTTAAACGTCATTTCAATTGAATATGTATTCTGTTAGTAATATACTGTTCTTCTAAGCAGCAAAAATATTTTATTCACATCATATAAAGGTTTGCAATGAGATTGTATAAATTATACAAAGTCATTTTAAAATATATTAGGACGTATTTGAAGACACCAAAATCTTCAAAAATGGATAATATGATTCTAGAAAATTGATTTATTGAAATGATATTTGATTTTTCCTTTAATTTATGATCGCAATTAGAAAATACGCATTTTTTTGAAGACATTATACAATTTTTATATTAATTACTTTCCTTTTGATGCTAATTTTCTCACTAAAAACATCCATAGATTAAGTTCTAACCGATAGAATGGATGATGGTTGATACCACTTTGCTTTTAGATTTTCAGGGAGAATGGGTACTTATAGGAGAGACATAGCATTTAATTTAACTCTATACTTCTGCTTAAGAATTATACAAACAAATAGGAAATCCGAAAATACTATTTTCACAAATTATATTTATTTAAGAGGAATGGAAGTTGATAGAGCTAACATATTGGTTAATTTCCCCCTATATTCTTCCATAAAGCGTATACAAACTAATCACCTGTGTACTGTATTTTTTTCCAAAAATTTAAAGAAGGCATTAAGTGAGATAAATAAGCAAGAGTAGATTCATTGTGAAATTGATGAAAAGCTTCGTGTTTGAAGCTTTCTCTCAAAAGAGCATTCAAGAGCGAAAGGTGTAAGAAATGACAGATAAAAGTACTTCCCCTGAATATTATATGAAATTAGAGGAACAGTATGGCGCCCATAACTATCATCCCATTCCGGTTGTTCTTTCCAAGGCCGAGGGTGTATGGGTATGGGACGTACAAGGTAAAAAGTACTTAGATTGCTTATCTTCGTACTCAGCTGTCAATCAAGGACATAGACATCCTAAAGTTCTAAAAGCCATGGAAGAGCAAATGAAAGATCTCACGTTAACATCACGTGCATTTTTCAATGATAGACTCGGTCCCTATTTGAAAAAATTGTGTGAATTTACAGGAATGGAAGTAGCTTTGCCAATGAATACGGGAGCTGAAGCTGTTGAGACTGGCATTAAAATCGCTCGTAGATGGGGGTACCAGAAGAAGAAGATACCAAAAGATCAGGCAGAAATTATTGTTTGTGAAAATAATTTTCATGGGAGAACGACTACAATTGTGGGATTTTCTACCGATCCAGTTGCCACTACAGATTTTGGCCCTACCACACCTGGCTTCAAAATCATACCGTATAATGACCCCAAAGCATTAAAGAATGCCATAACACCGAATACAGCTGCTTTTCTTGTAGAGCCTATTCAAGGGGAAGCGGGTGTTATTATACCTGATGAGGGCTATCTACAAAAAATAAAGGCAATCTGTAGACAGCACAATGTATTACTCATTTTGGATGAAATACAAACGGGATTTTGCCGCACTGGAAAGAGATTTGCCTTTCAACATGAAGACGATGCCACCCCTGATATTTTATTGTTAGGGAAAGCTCTTGGTGGTGGAGTGTTCCCAATTTCTGCAGCTATAACACGGAAGGAAATCATGGATGTAATTACACCTGGTTCACATGGTTCTACTTTCGGTGGTAACCCGTTAGCGTGTGCAATTGGTATTGTAGCTATGGAAATCGTTGAAGAAGAACAACTGGCAAAACACTCCGCAGAACTCGGTGAATATTTCATTAACAAACTTCGAAATATTAAATCCGATCGAATCAAAGAAATGCGTGGAAAAGGGCTCTTTATTGCGATTGAAATTAAAGAAGAATATGGTCACTGCCGCCCAATCACTGAAGCACTCATGAAGAATGGTATATTAGCCAAGGAAACTCATGAACAAACTATTCGGTTTGCACCACCTCTAGTTATTGAGAAAGAAACCATAGATTGGGCAGCTGAGATTATTGAGGAGTGCATTATTAATACACCACTAAAGAAATAGAATCGCTTGGGAAAATCTAATCAAGGCGAAAAACTCTTCATTTCACTTTTTAAGTATAAATCTCTCATTTCCTTTTTTGAATAGAAAAAATTTCACAAAACAAGGATATAAAGTAGTAGATTACGTTTACCTTCTATATGTAATAGAATACAGAATGGGTTGATAGTAATTAGAGATTTTTTCATCCATAATTCGGCAATGATAGTCTCTTTAAGGATTTCCTTTTTTCTAAACCAGCTAATATCTTTATAACTAATAAAATCGGCTAAAAGGATTAACGTATTTCATTTCTTGAAAATAACTACTTTTTATTCACATTTTATTTTGAGGAGCTAACGACAAATAGGAGTTCAAGAGAGCCCTATGATCGAAATAAACACAGTCGACCTTTCAAAAGCGTCACTACTAATAGAAGAAATACAAGGATCTTCAAGGACAGCATTATTAGACGAAGTTCGGGAATCTTCAAGGACAGCACTTGAGGCATTGTTCAAACAACTTAAATACAGTCAAACCCATGGCTCCCCCTGCAAAGAAGGCCTGATACTCTTCCAGATCGGAGACATTCTGGAGAAAGAAAAACGACTCAATGAAGCTTTAGGATTCTATCAACTAAGTTATAAAATTGCAGAGAAATATCAGGATTATGATGAACAGGGTGCAGTTCTCCTTAGATTAGGCACAGTTCTGTTCAAATTAGGATTACATGAGGCAGGTCTTGACTCCATGCAAAGAGCGCATCAGCTCTACGAGAAATTCTCTCGACAAATATCTCAACTAAAGAGTGTTAATGCCCTAGAAAAATCCGAAGAAGTGAATATAAAATTAGTTATCGAATGTAAATGCGGTAAAAAGCATAAAATCCCGCTACCGCATCGTAAACAGGAGCAGAAGATATTTGATTGCTGTAAACAAGAGTTTGTCCTTAACCACAGGAGTTCACTCAATTTACACAATATAAATCTCTCCTATCAATCACCACAATCGTGTTGAGAGAAAAATAGTATTAGAGCATTCAAAAATCGTACCCCTGCATTTTGATTAAGTGAACTACTTCAGGTACCTAGTTTACTGTTTACTATACGGAGGGAGGAAAGGAACTTCTACTATTAAATTGTGAATAATTCTATCTTGAGATAAAAAAATTGATTGCAATAAAGATGAAAAAGTAAAAGGTTTTAATGTATTCAAAATATGTAAAACAACCGATGATTCACAGTTTTGAGTTTACGATCCATGCTTTGACAACGCAACAATTCTTTAGTGAGCCCAATATTGTGCGTGATCGTTATTTGACTCAAGAGATCTATGTAGAGGGTTCAGGGGAAGCTATAATCCGTTTCAAAAAACACATTGAAAGTATAATTTCTATTTGGGCGTCAGGAGAACGAATAGAGTTTCTACGTGAATTTGCTCGTTTTTTAGACATAGATGAAGAAACAGTTACAGAAGAAGGACGTAGTAAGTTTACTTTGCTTGATGAATTACCGAATGAAGGACCCGATATTTTTTTCAGCCTTGCGATTTCTATTCCTTTTTCTCGTTTTCGACAAAAACAGCTTCAAAAAATGATGAATGATCTGAGAACAGCTATCTCACTCCCTGATGAGCTTTTTAAGGAGCGATATGTTAAAATGCTTGAATTTATGGATCCTGACTTCTCGGTACTCCATAATCTCTATGTACTCGACAAGATTGCGGAAATAACGAAAATGGTAATTGATCCTAATCCTCGAAAAAGATTGTATGCACTAGTTCTAGATAAATTCAAGACAGGCGAGATTGCTATAATCGTAAACAATGAAGTTTCCATATCATAGAATTCTGTAGGGTAAATACCTTAAAGATGATTGTCTTAAATCGTGTTTTATTCATAAAAGAACTATATGAGGGTTAAAAATGTCTATGGAAGAAAAAACTCTAAAGAAGATATCCTTAGAGGTAGAAGAATCAGTAAAGGGCTGGGACCAACTATCTGGTGTGTTAATCGGTGTTGTTTTAACTCTGTTAACCATTTACTGGACCATGGGTTCAAACCCATCCAAGGTTGCAAGTTCATTTTTCGTTATCTCATTTCTTCTATTTGCAAATGCAAGCACTGTCAATAGAAAAGTGCAGTTTGAAAATGCACGAGGGAAACTTACTGTAGCCGACCTGAAAAAATGGGTAGGAATGGCAGAACTCTCTTTTGGAATTGCCTACACCTCTCTTATTTGCGGATTCACGATCATGGCCTACCAAATCCTCGGGGACGTATCGGTGGCGATTCTACTTAATTTGGTTGCTTGGGGGGTAGTCTTTTGGTATAATCGCACAAGTTATACTATCTTTCAAAAAGAAAAGGGCATTTCATTCATGGGTCAATTTCGTTTTCTCATTCGTCCTCGCTCTCTTGTGTGGATAATTTTAGAAGCAGCGGTTCTATTACTCGTGTTTATTGATAATGCTAGCACATGGACTCTTCCATAATGTCTAATCTTGCTGGTTATTCATTTTCTAATATACAGTTAATCAAAGAGTCGTACCTCATTAGGTTGAACTACCTGCTCTTGAAAGAGGAGGATTCCTCATTCCTCGAAAACGGCTTCAGAAGAAGTCTGACATTTTCTCCAGAGGCGTAACTTTCCGCGGTTCCCGCGGTAGAGGGGTTAACTATTTTCACGTGACGGGTTTCCCTCAAAATTCGCTTGCCTTCGGTACGAATATTCCCGGCCGCGTTGGGATCTCTCTCATGTACCATGTTACACTCAGGACATTGCCATGTCCGATCTTTCAGATCTAGATCGTGCTTGATATGTCTGCACTTCGAACAGGTCTTACTGGACGGAAAAAAGCGATCTATTCGGACTAAGTGTTTGCCCTGCCATTCCAACTTATACTTGAGGAGAGTCACAAACTGATGCCACGAAAAATCTAATGTAACCGACTTAGACAAGCCCGAATTGAATTGCTGCATGCCTTTAATGTGGAGGTCCTCTAAAATAATCGCATCAAAGAGGCGACTAAGGTGTAACGTGGTCTTATGGGGCCAATCTAATTTTTGATGATAGAACCTTTCGTAAAGGCGTGCCAAAGCGAGTTTCGCCTTGTACCAATTGTTTGACCCTGGGTTCTTCCGTGCGAGTCGCCGATGCAGGCGGCATAATTTCTTCTCCATGTGGCGGTAAAACCGCTGGTTTTCCAGTTTGGCGGTCTCACTCACCAGAACAGCGGAGGCAGACATGTCATATGCCCCT
>JAEOTF010000429.1 GCA_016840025.1 Candidatus Hodarchaeota archaeon | reverse complement strand
GTGACAATATCGTTATTGTCATAACTAAAAGACTCAAATAAGCGTGAAAATAGAAAAGTCGAGAAAAAAGACAATTCCTAGTAAGCTACTGAGTTATATACTTATTTTGTACCAGTTTGTGAGATCATACGTATCAGTTAGAAGTGATTTCTCTTTCCTTCTCCCAACAATTATGACATTTTTTGGATTTTATAAGTATTCTACACACAAGTTCTCCAAGATTCACTAAAGTTCAGCAAGATTTTTGCATAGTACCTTTAATAGGACCGTTTTCTATTGACCTTTTCAATGAGATAATTAATGGGGGCATTAATTACCAGTGAAAGTTGTTCCAGAATTCGAAAATATTCAAGAACTCAAAAATTTGTCCTTTAGAGAGTCTATTTCCCGATCAAGCAACGAAGAATTTCGTATAAAAGTTCACTTCGTTGTTGAATCATAATTGAAATAGCTATTTGGTTGCACAGATTTGTATAATACAAACTCTAAACCACTATCTAGAGTATGAATACGCTCGTGTAATGCTCTATTTTTATTAATCAAATTTAATTCTAATTTGGTGAATTTGTATCTTCATTTAATAATCGTGATTTTCAAATTCATGCTTAATTTCATAATGCTGCTTGGGGAGATTAGAAATAAGTTCATATTTTATGATCAAAAACCTTCAAGTGAGAATTTATATTTTTAGATTTAAGATTACAATTAAACTCACAATGAAGAATTTGGGATATTCTGTTTTGATTTTTAAAAGGATAGATGAATTATGCGATTTATTATAGGGCAATGGGTTATAATCGGAATTTTATTGGGGTTAGTCGGAATTGTATGGGAACACATAGTTGATCCTTTTCAGATAGGATTACCGTTTAAACTGTGGTTAACAGCCATTATTAGCTGGGTAGTTGCGCATATTTTTCTTTTACTTGTTTATTGGGTTTGTATGAGCTTAATGACGCAAAAAGAAGGTGAAATCACTGGTTTAAATCTGATGTTATGGGGTATCGCTTTTACTTGTTATGATATTGCCCTAAATCTTACTAACAAGACTTTTCTTCATCGTACTCCTCCTATTCCATTATTGAAACTTTACGGTTTAAAATGTGGGAAGGGATTTTCAGCAGGTATTGGTGCTCAAATCGGTGATCCAGATTTAGTTAAATTTGGGGATAATTGCCGCATAGGGGGTTATTCAATCACAACCGCTCATTTTGTGGAAGGGAAAAGAGCAATTCGGAAGAAAATTGAAATTGGAAATAATGTTGAAATTGGTGGTATGTCTCTTATTGGACCCGGAGTAACTATTGAAGAAAATGTAGTAGTCGGTGCATTAACTCTTATCCCTAAAGAAGTGCATTTAAAAGGAAGCACTGTTTATGGTGGTGTTCCCGCACGAAGAATTATGGATCTTAGACCAGGAATGGCAGGAACTAAAAAGAGTCTTGATAATTAGGAAAATATCATGCAATAATATTTTTTCATATTAAGAATTTCAAGAGTATTGAGAAATAATTTTGTAGCGTGAGAATCTTTCTAAAACTCTGGTTATTTACATGAGATATATTATTGGACAATGGCTAGCTATCACACTTTACATTTTAATTGCATATACATTATGGGAAAATACAATTGAGCCTTTAAATCTCGCGTTACCTTGGGAATTGTTATTAGTTGCTTTCCTGAGCTGGTTAATTATTCAAATCATTCTTCTACTCATATATTGGCTTTGTTTAGGCCCTTTTATGCGCAATAAAGAAGGGAATATTACTGGATTAGATTTAATGTTTTGGGGGATCGGGGTAACCTGTTATGATATAGCATTGAGCTTAACTAGTAAATTTTTTTTCCATCGTATAACTCCTCTTCCCCTACTAAAATTATATGGATTTAAATGTGGGAAAGGAGCTTCACTTGCAATTAATACCGAACTGGTTGATCCTAATTTAATTATTTTTGGAGATAATTGTCGTTTAGGATTTAATGCCTTAGTGAGCAGTCATATAATTGAGGGAAAGTATTTAGTCAGAAAAAAAGTTGTTTTTGAAGATAATGTGGAGATAGGGGCGAGGACTATTGTTGCTCCTGGAGCATATATTGAAGAGAATGTCATTGTAGGTGCAATGAGCTTTGTACCGAAAAATGTGCATTTGAAGAAGAATGCGATCTATTGCGGAGTTCCTGTGCGTAAAATCCGTGACATAGAGCCAAAAAAAGAAGAAAATGAAAAAAACCATGAAATCTTAAGAATAATATAATAGTGACAATAACTTATGGAACTGAGGAAAATGCTTCTTTTACATAGTTAGATTGCACATATAATATTGGAATGAGTCCGCAACAGCCTATTAGAATACCTAATAGCAATTCTCCTGTCATCAGCAGAAGGGAAGATAAACAAAGGAGAATTATTGAAATACTCCGTGTTCCCGAGATTCCTTGTTTATTCAACTGGAGAAGCAGAACAGCGGAATATAAGGGTATGACAATAAGGCCGAGGAATAGGATGAGTATAAAGAATGATATATAATCGAAATTATCAATAAGTGCGTCATCAATTAAAAGAGTAACATATACAGAAAATAATAAAATCCCTAGACCAAGAAGTAGATTCCAAATTGCTAATACAAGTATACTAACAGGTATTTTGTCTTCCATAAACAATTTAGCTCACCAATACTTTAGTATAAGTTCTTCTTACTTGTCCATATTGTTTATAAGTATTTTGTTCGTGATCTAGAGGATATACATATCCAAAATATTCACATCAGGCTTTTTCTCTACTTTAAATATTAATTTTAAATTTAATTGACGCTCTCTTACAATTTATCAAAGAAAGGGCAAGAAAACCATCCCTTTTAAGGGATGGATGAATTGTTCTTGTTAAATAAGGTATTTCTGGATCTCAGGAGTTAATCCCGTCACATAAGACAAATAGAAACGAAAGAACCTGTAAAACGCAAAAGTAGAGAGGTTCACTTACATCCCACCTTGGAATTCTCTTTTAAATCATGCCGACGTTATTCCTTTGAGAACTATTTCGCTCAGGACTGACCTGGCTGTGCTAATCCAGAAGGCGTTCAAATTCCGAATCTATCCGTTATTCAATCACAACAGTTCAAGATCGTGATTCTCGGCTCATCGGTTTATTTTTTGGGTTATAAAGAAGTGTAGAAGTGGCAAGAGTAAATAGAGGGACAGAGCCGTGAACCCAATCTCCTACATTAATAGTATGAAATATGATAACAGGAGCAAGAACTGCACAAATTAAGAACGTAAAATAGAAAGGTCGATGGGAAGGGTGAACAACCGGATAGATACATCCAGAAACACCAAAAGCGGCTGCAGAAGAACCTACCATGTGTCCATCAAGTCCTTGACTAAACCATTGTAATAGGAACAGAAAAGGAAATGCAGAAATGAGAATCTTAAGGACTAAAACACTTATACCTGCGAATATTGTGGCGCTTAAAATATAGAAACAGAGAAATCTTACTTTTCCTATACGCCATTCTCCATAAGCTCCAGCAAAAGCTAGAAGTAGGCTTACTCCAACAAAATGGGCTAAATGGAAGTGAAGAAACCAATATGTAATCCATTGGGGGAACTGAGGAGCTCGGAGGTTTATTCCCCAATGAAAAAGCCAATCTGATTGTATATGTCCACGTGATAAGTCAAAAGAGATAAGTAGGAAAATTCCGTTTATGCAGATGAACAAAGTTGCAATCATAGGGAATTGTAGCTCTGAATGACAGTTTTTTAAATGTTGAAGAAGCGTAGGAAGTTTATGATCTTTTAAACTCATTTTTACCTTTTGTATCGTCATTCAGATCACACTTCTTATTTTCTCAGTGATTTACTACAAATACAGCCCAATATAGTACCGGTTATTTTAAAACCAAGTTTCTTATAAACCGCAACAGCGGATTGGTTCTGTTCTTCCACCCAGAGATTAATTGCTGCGATTTTATATTCTTTAAAGAGAAATTGAGCCAGTTTTGCGATAGCATGCTGCGCATAACCTCGGTTTCTATAAGAAGGGTGGGTATATATCCCTCTAATGATTGCAAATGAAAAACCTGCCTTAGTTATTAGATTTGTAGCGGGTGCGATACTTCTTGGCACACCTTCTCCAACATTTCCGATCACAGCTAATCCTGCACCTATAGGCACAGAAAGATATGCTGGATTCCATCCATGTTGGCAATATTCAGCATAACTGGTAATCAAATATGCTTTTACATCGTTTAAGGGACAAGAAGGAGAGATGAACGTCCTTTGAAGGAGTGTCATACATAAAAAATGATTCTCCTGTCCTTCTCCACTAGGGTCAGTGACTTTTCTTTCAGTAATAAATTCATCTATTATGGGAAGCATTGCCGATTCGAAAACTAAATTAAACTCAGTGTGTTGCGGAAGAATATCTAACAACAGTTTTTTGGGAAAAACTCCCTTGATAATAAAATATGGTGGAAAAGTTAAGATAAAACTATCATACCATGACTGAGGAGATTCTGGATTGATTCGCGTAAAAATTGTGCATTGATCGGGGGATGTAAGCAGGTTCGAAATAATAAACATAAAATTTGCATGAAAATTCCACTCTCGGGGTAATGTAGATGCAGCATAGGAAGAGGGAATTTCCCATAATTTCATACTTACCACTTCTAAAGAGCCATCAGATTCATTATGTTTCGTGGTAGTTTTCTATTAAGACTTTCTCATGAAATTTCAAATTTTTTTCCTTTCCACATTCTTCATTTTATTGTTCTCATCATTTGTAACCGATTGTGTTAGAGATCATGGCTCCCTTTAGTTTTTCATTTTGTTTTCAATTGTATGTTCCCTTTCGGGTGTAATTAAGTCTTCTTTTCTATAAAAACAAGAACAGTAATACCGAATTAGTTCTATTGTTTCAGGATAGTAAAATATCCCTTAAACCAAGAAAAGCATTTTCGCTTTTATTCATTTTTGAAAACATAGAAAAGCAGGAATTCACTTTATGTCACATCTTAATGTCACCTTTCACTTTTAGAAGTGATTCTCTCCCAAAATCGCAATTTTGAGTTTTTAGTGCTGAGAAATCATAATGGAGTTTGGACTCAAAATGATGGTTATAGTATTGTAATCGACTTCATCTTATGACATAATAAAGGAATTACAACTCTTAAGAATCTCTAAAATTAAGTAGTTAGAATAAAATTAAGGGATTTAGAAAACTGGATAAATGAAAATCTATATTAAGATGAATCCCGTTATTAAGTACGAAGCGTTCATGTGATGCTTCATTCTCTCCCTCGAGCGAGAAGGAAGCAAAACCGCCAAATTGCCATATCACATCTTCCTCATCCTTCTCGCTCTTTTAATCGCTTTTTTACTAACTACAATTTTAGGATGAATTAATGTAAATCTTACAATATGAAACTATTTATCATAGCATCTCTTCTGGATGTAATCTACAAAACAACATTGTCAATATTTTCATCATTGTAATAAATAATAATATTTAGCGTAAAGAAAAGAATCACTTCTTTAGCTAATTAAATGGTGAAATAGGACTTAATCCTATAAATAATAGCTTTTGATCAATAAATAGTGTAATAGGGGCATTTTACGCCATTAGGTTTGAGTTAGAAAGAGTTTAAGCTTTCTAGGAATTTATTCAAATAATCATACTTACTCTATCTGTTAACTAACAGCCTTACACTATTCGACAGCCATGGAACTGTCTCTAACAATGCAGTATGGTGACTCAAGGACTTCATTGACTCTACCATGGCCACTATGCAGCTATAAGAAAAAGAATGAAGGAATTAGATTTTATTTTAGGTTTTCTTGTACTCATATAATTTTTCTAACAAAATTATGCTTGTTCGTACCCCATTGAATAACCAATCAACCATAATGTTCTCATTCGGGGCGTGATTCGCCTCATCTGGCTGAGCATAAGGGATGATATACATTGGTTTATTGGTTACTTTCCATAATGAATATACGGGTAGACTACCCCCTGCTAACGGGATCTTTACAGGCTCCTGTCCATATCCTTCACGGATAGACTCTTCTAATACATTCGTCCAGGGGAGACCTAAAGGAGTATGCATTGGATAAAAACTAGCTTCAAAGCTTACGTTACATCGATCAAGGATTAGAGCCCATCTTTCCGAACTCTGTCTTAACTTTTTCAAGTGTTCTTGAAATAATTCTACAATTTTTTCTGGTTTTTGATATGGCACTAATCGGAAATCTAGCTCAGCTACTGCTTCCTTCGGTATAATTGTTCGTGCCTGTTCTCGAACGCTTCCAGCATGGAAACCTCTTATGTTGATTGTAGGTCGAAACATAACTCGATGAACCAAGGGATGATCCTGTTCTCCTCCAAAATAAGAGATTCCAAGTTGTTCTTTCAACATTTCCGGATCTCTATTTAATTGAGCAGCAGTTTCAATTGCTACATCTTCGGGTGTAAACACATCGTCATAGAATCCTTCTATTAGACATGTACCATTTTCATTTTTCATGGTTTGGAGGATAGAGAGCAAATCCCAAGCTGGATTCGGTTGAATTCCACCAAAATTTCCTGAATGCACATCATTCGTTGCTGTTATAAGTTCTAATCTAGTAGTGACTATTCCTCTCGCTCCAAATTCGATAGTAGGTCGCCAAGATGGATCAGCAGGACCATCTGACACAATAGTTAAATCCACATCTTTAAAGAACTTTTTCTTCGCATTTAAAGCTTCTTCAATATATGGTGATCCAAGTTCTTCTTCTCCATCAAAAATAAACTTAACCGTAATACCCAGCTCTTTGGATTGATGCACACATTCGATAGCAAAGAGGTTGGCAAATAATTGTCCTTTATTATCTCCTATACCTCGAGCGTAGATTCTACCATCTCGAATCTCGGGCTCAAAAGGCGGAGAAAGCCATTTATCTAGAGGATCAGGAGGTTGAACATCATAGTGACCATAAAAAAGAAGAACCGGTTTTTTTTGATTTGACTTATCTATGATTTGAGGTTTCCATTCTGCAAGAACCACAGGATTCCCGGATGTTTTTATCTGCTCTACATAGTCTGCGGTATTTTTTAACCGTGTCACTAACCATTTTGCAACTTTTTCGACTTCTTCTTTATATTGAGAAATACTAGGAATTCGAATTAAATCAAATAAATCTTCCATAAACTTATTTTTCGATTTTTGAAACACATCTAATGCTGTCATTGTCTTCACCTACTATAAGACATCTAAACAATTCATTGAATATATAATGTAGAGAAAATGTATTGAGAAG
>JAEOTF010000428.1 GCA_016840025.1 Candidatus Hodarchaeota archaeon | reverse complement strand
ATGCTGATAGTGGTCAATCATGTTTTATTAAATCATTTGATGGTGGAAAAACATGGAATCCTTCAGAAAAGAAAGTTATTTGGCCTTATACTGAATATAAGGGGAATTGGGATTGTGCATTTGCCCAGATTTCTGATGAAACAATTTTAATGCATACTCGAGTTTGTAATTTCATTTCACCCAGAGGAATTAACTACGATGGTGATCAATCGCTAGGAATGCCTCCACCAGGGATGCCTGAACGCCTTAAAAGGCAAACGGGATATGTTATGCTTAAATCTAAAGATAATGGTATGAATTGGACCGATCCAATTGAGGTTAATGTCAGCCCCATGGCTAGTTCCTCATTAAGTCCTTATGCATGTGGTGGATCTGGAGCAGGACATATTATTGAACTCCCTGACGGAGGATTGTTGATGCCTCTAGATGGAACGATGTCACCGAATCGTGAGGTTGGGTTGGGTACTGAAACTTCGCGTTGTTTCTTATTGAGATCGGATGATGGTGGTGATAACTGGGAGTATTGGTCCACCGTTGCGTTTGATCCTGCTAGTATCATCCACTTCATGGAGCCTGGTATGACAAGACTTAATGATGGTAAGCTGATTTGCTTTTTGAGAACTCAACATAAACCAAATCGACAAGATAACCTGTGGTTCACTTGGTCGGATGACGATGGAGTTACATGGAGTCCACCAAAGAGGAGTTCGCTCTGGGGTTACCCTGCGGAGGCTTTACAGCTAAAAGATGGACGAGTTTTAGTGGTTTATGGTTATAGAAAAGACCCTTGGGGTGTTCGTGGTTGTATCTCAGATGACGGATTGAGTTGGGACCTTAATAGCGAATTTATCATAAGAGAAGGTGGTGTCCCAGTGCCAAAACCCGGTAGTGGATCCCGTACAGTTCAAGACATGTTGATTATGGCACAATATTGGCACATTGGATACCCTAGTGCGACTCAGCTGGAAGATGAAACTGTGATTGTTGCATACCATGAGTACAGCGATGATGAAAAACCCATCCACTACTTAATGGCAACCCGTTTTAGAATATAGGCTTCATACTCTAAAAATTCTTCTTCTTTTAAATCATCAGACTTCTATTATATATATAATCCCATTTAGTTTGAATTCTTGTATACCAGATATACTTGTAGATTCACTATCAAAAAATAGCTTCAGATTATTCATAAACTTTATTTCAAAGAAGGTCTATAAAATTCTTAAATATAAATATAAGATATCCTTTTAGATAGATAACCATGACTAGGACTAAATTATCAATAATGATAGGTCTAATATTCCTAGGAATTTCAATATGTTTCATACAATCAGTACAAGGAACAATAAGACAAACAACTATATCAGATTATGCCTTCCAAGATTCAGTGACCAGTTCAGGTCTTCCTGATGTCCCAATTGGTGCCATTCAAAATACAACTGCAGCAGGATACAATATTGCAGGTAATTACCTTGAAGCCTACTTTCAATTCAATTTAACAAATAAACCAACAAATTTCCTTAAAGCAGAGCTTTCGCTTTGGTTATGGGATAAAGCTTTTAGTGGTCCCGATTTAAATCTAACAATCGTTCTTATAGAAGATAGCTGGGATGAGCTTACATTAACTTTGAACAATGCCCCTTCAAAAGGGCAGGTTATGGGAAATATTCTCTACATAAATAATAATGGAGGGTTACATAAATTAGATATCACAAGTTTCGTACAGGCAAGAACGAATATATCAGTTTGTGTCTATATGGAAGCTGGAAATTTTGTTAATAATAGCGCAGATATGTATTCTAGTGAGTTCTATCATTTAGCGGAACAAATCCCTCAAATAATATGGACCTTTGAAAAAGATGCAACAATAGAAGTTATTAATCCGCTCTCATCATCACAATTGTATGTTAATTATATAGGGAATTACTCAATATCTTGGACTTCAGAAGGACAGATTTATTATGTAAAAATTGAACTTTGTGAAGATTTTACTCCAATTGGTGTAATATCCTCAAATCACCCAAATGAGGGTGAATATCAATGGATTATTCCTGCTAATACGAGTAGTGGTGATTATCGAATAAAGATTTCTGATGCTTTTGATCCCTCAGTTTATGGTTATAGTGATTTATTTTCGATAAGTAAGCCAACATTAGGTCCAAAAATCCTAAGTTATCCAATAATTTTATCCATAGTCATTATTAGCTTAGTCGGTCTTATTTTGAGGCGTTCAGTTAAAAAAAAGCTATTTATTGGAAATTAAATCATAATTCAGATTTCTATTTTAAAAACCCATGCATGTTCACATGGCTTTTTATTTGAAAATTCTGGAGGAATTTCTATTATTAATACGCCGTTTTCGATTCTCCAATCTAGATTTTCTTCAACACCTAAGAGATACACATTAGAGTTTTCTTTAGGTCTGAGTAATTTGCTCTTGAATTGGTTCCCTTCCCATTTTAACCAAATGGCGTACACATATTTTCCATCTTTTCTTTTTGTGAATCTTATGTTTTCATCCTCTTTCCAATTCTCCCACATACGAGTAGCAAATATTGCTTCTCCGTTGATTTCTAACCATTTTCCCAGTGCTTTCAGTCGTTTCGTATAAACGGAAGGGATAGCGCCTAAACCTGTGAGATTTACCATTAATAATAAATTTCCTCCTTGACTTACAATATCTATTAACATATGTATCAATTGCTTATCAGTAAGGACATCTTCTTCCTTCTCATCTTTATAATATCCATAATTTTGGCTTAAAGAACGGCATTCTTCCCATTTATGTGTAAGAGACATACTTCCATCATGAAATTCACTTGTAAAATAATCACCGCGTTTACCACGAGTATCGATCCCTAAACGATCATTAACGACAACTTCTTTCCTACCTTCTGCTTGATTATAGTAGAATGCTACTAATTCTGGAGAATTTCTTTTTATTGCAGGTAAGCCCCATTCTCCATCAAGCCAAAGTAGGTCAGGATCGTAATTCTCGATTAATTCTTTAGCTTGAGGGTAAATGTAATCTGAAAAAAAATTCTTTACAGGAATTTTTCCTGTTATTCTCTTTTCATATATCTTGTCATAAGGTATCAGTTCTATATCGTCATCACCGATGAAAGTCTGTTTCCATATTCGGATCAATGATTCTT
>JAEOTF010000427.1 GCA_016840025.1 Candidatus Hodarchaeota archaeon | reverse complement strand
CAAATCACTTATCATTCCATGATTACAGCCAATTCCGTTTCTGATTAAAGAAGCCTCGGAAAGACCAAGTTCATCAAGGATTGAAGCAATCTTTTTGAGTCGTGCCTTAGTTAGATGATCAATATCATAACTCGTTAATTGGCCTAAGTCATGTCCGTGTTTTTTCATAAATTTCTCAATTTCATCAATAGATTGCATAAAAACAAGGGTTTTCGCGCCTTCATCAGCTAGATCTTCCAAACTCTCAATGATTTTTTTCCTTTTCTCTTTTGTTGATTTATAATTTACCAGTTCGATCTCTGGTGGAGCATATTCGGTGGGATCCACGATCATTTTTGCATTAAACAGACTTGCAAGTCGTTCTGGTTTGTCAAATTGAGCTGAAAGGACTAAGATTCTGGGTTTAGGCTCAATCTTTGTCCTAAAGAAGAGGGCTAATTCGAAAAGAAGCAATCCTCTATCTACCGAGTAGATGATTGAATGGACATCATCGAATGTTACAGAGACTATATTACGTCCTATAAGCCACTCCCTTATCTCGTCATCTCTTAGGGCTTCTTGTAACGCTTCAGGTGTTCCCACTATGACATTAGGAGGGTTTCCTTTTGAAATTCTCATAATTGTCTCAGTTTCACTTATTTTGCCAAGAATAAGGACAGGTCTCAAGAACCAGCCAAAAAATTTTGATACAAGGGAGTAAAAATCTCTTGCTGAAGCATGGAAAGGTGTAATAAATATTGCTAGTGAATTATCATCTTGTTTTTCATCCGATTTTTGGCATTTTCTTGTAAAAATTTCATTAGCGGCTAAAAGTGCGCCAACAAAACTCTTTCCAGTTCTGGATTGTGAAACTATGGCAAAATCCTCTTGAGTACTAAATAAACCACTCTCTGCTGCCATTTTTTGGACAGGGTTAAGTTTTCTAATCCCTAAAACATTAAGAACACGCGCAAGGCTCGGATCAATTTCCTTCATGGTTACTGATTCCTGAAAAACTATAATTAGAAATATCTCGCGGTAGAATTTAATTGAAAAGGGACACCTGCTAAAAAATTAAATTTCTTCCGAATTGACTTTTCACAAAAAAAAGCTCTTCCTGTATAATTTGATCGCTTGTTAATATTTGATATGAGTTCTGGCAGGTTGGTTTTATCTGACTTAGGTGAAGATAGTGAAAAAGGAAAAATCGCTATAACTACAAATTTATAGATTCTAATCGCTTATTTTCTAGTGAAAACAGATTAATCTCCGAATATAGTATTAATTGTGATTTTGTCGCTATTTTCTAAAGATTACCTCACGAGTATAAATAGAGCTATTTATGTTGGTTAAAAGGAATATGCACTTTCTTGTGGAAAATGTGATAAAATGAGATGGATCAAGCTATATTGGAAATTCTATTATATATATTCTCTCGCAATCAATAAAACAATCCCTGTTCAATTAATCTATGATAAAACTGTTAAAATTGATATAAGATCTGCTTATTTAGGCGGTAGTTATTTCTGGGGACCGCCAGGTAAGAAAAGACTGGTCTATCCAAATGATAAATTTCTTCTAGAGTTTGTATATAATCGACTAAAAAATAAAAAAAGACCCATTTTATTAGATATAGGTGCCAATACTAGAAGTTTTACTTTGTTGCCAAAATTTATTCCCAACCTTGATGTCTATGGTATAGAACCCATAAATAGTATATTAAAAGTATTAGCAAGTGTTAAAATACCAATTAATTGTTTTAATTTGGCTTTGGTAAAGTAAAGAAGAATGTACTTCCTTCTCCCACTTGAGATTCTACCCACACTTTCCCTCCGTATAGTTCCACGATTTTTTTCGTGATTGCTAATCCCATACCGGTGCTTTCTGTGTCCTCTGTTGGATTAAGCGTTAGAAACATCTGAAAAATCCTTAGATAGTGTTTTTCAGGAATCCCTCGCCCATTATCTGTAATATTAAACTGCCAGTGGTCAGCCTTCTCCTCACAGCCAACTTGGATCAACCCTTCAGACTTATCAATGAACTTAATCGCATTTGATAGTAAATTTTCAAAGATTTGGAAAATATGTATCTTTTCACCCATGATACAGGGTAAATTAGTTTGTTTTTGTATTTTAATATGCTTTAAAGGTGCAAGTATCCCCACTACTTCATCTAGTAGCATATCTATGTTTATTTTCTCTCGTTCTTCTTCCACACGTCCTATACGGGAATAATTTAAAATACCTGAGATCAGAGTGTCCATATGCATCACTTGCTCTTTCAATAACCCAAGTAATTCGTGTCCGTCAGCATCTAGTTTTGTATCATAATCTTTTAAGAGTAAATCTGCAAGAGTGTTAACACCTCTTAATGGAGCTTTCAGATCATGAGAGACAATAGAAGCAAATTCTTCTAGACTGGCATTAGTTTGACGAAGCTCCTCTAATAAGTGCTTTTTTTCTGTTTCCTCACGTATTCGAACAGAAACATCCCGTACAACGCTATATGTATATTGTGGATTTCCCTGAATATCAAACACCAAGGAAATATCGATCTCTGCGGGGAATTCGGTTCCATCCTTTTTACGAAAAATCCGTTGATAAATAGGTGGTTTTTCGCCCTTCAATAACTTTTCAAGTATTATCTCGCTTTGTTGATATTCTTTTTCCGCGATAAAGTGTTTGTAATGCATATTTATGAGTTCATGTTGTTCATAATCCAATAAATTCGCAGCTTGTTGGTTAACTTCTAGTGTAATTCCATCTAAGTCAACAAGTAAAACAGCATCATTGGTACGTCCGAAAAGCGAGTTATATCTTTGTTCTTTTTCTAATAGTGCCTTTTCTGCTTGTTTTTGTAGAGTTATATCAAAAACTGAAACTAAATACCCAAAGGGAGCATCTTTCCTCTGGCTTAAGGGCGTAATAAACACATCTAGATGAATGACTCCTGTTTTGGTAGTTTTATACAAATTGTTGGCTTTAACTTTATTAAAATCGAATTCAGCTTGATATTGAATCGCTCTTCCATGTTGGAGCTGTTCTTTATATTCCTCTTTGACGTTCGGGTCAGTAAAGAGGTCAAAACCATAAGTATCATTCTTATCAACAACACCAAAAAGTTCCATACATGATTGATTTAAATCAATCAATTTACCATTCCAATCAAATAATTCAATAGCTACTGGTGAGTCGGTAAAGATAGTGCGAAATTGTTTTTCGCTTTCACGTAGAGCTTCTTCTATTTTTTTTCGTTCACTGTTATCAATAAAGCTTTCTAAGAGAACTTCACGTTCTTCTAGTGTTATAACTCTAACTGTCTTCAAAATTGGAACTTTCTCCCCATTGGCTCTTAGTAATATCCGTTCTGAGTTATCGATCTCTTCTCCTAGATCGGTAATTGGACATTGACATTCTTCTGCTGGACAGATAAATTTATGACATTTCTCCCCAATTAACTGTGCCTTAGGAACACCTATCATTTTAATTGCAGTAGGGTTGATATCAACCACTTTATGTGTTTGAGCATCAATTAGCATAACCCCACTTGGCAAGGAATTTAATATGACCTTTAGTCGATTCTCACTTTCTTGTAAATGAATAGTTGTTTGTTTCTGATCGGTGATATCTGTTCCTGAACTGAGTGAACCAACGATGGTTCCCTTTTCATCACTTAGATATGTATTACGCCACTTAATAAGCTTTTCTTCCCCATTTTTAGTAACGATTAAATTCTCATAATGTTCAACAGGGTCAAGATCACCTGACAAGATCTGTAAGTATACTTCTCGGATATTTTTCCTTAGACGTGAAGGTATGCAAATATTAAACCAATTTTTACCAAGCAATTCTTCTTCTTTATATCCTAGAATTTGACAGCCCTTTTGGTTGATTAAACTTATTTCACCAGTTTCTGTAAGTGCAACAACCATAACGCCTACAATATTAAGATATTCTTGTGCTCTATCTCGTTCTCGGCGCAGAGCTTCTTCCATCTTTTTAGTTTCGGTGATATCGAGTAGTGTACCAGTAATTCGCAGAGCATTGCCATCTTTATCCCGTTTTACAACTTTGCCTCGACTCATAGCCCATTTCCATTCGCCTGTTCTATGTCGAAGTCTATATACGGCTTGATAGTGAGGGGTTAGCCCTTGTAGATGTTTATTGCGTTGTTCTATGACCCTTGGTCTATCTTCTGGATGAATTCGTGATTCCCACCACCGAATGCTCTGTTCTATCTCATTAAGCGAATACCCGTAGATCTGTGCGCTTCGTTCATTGCGGACCACTTTTCCAGTTTGAATATCACGATCCCAGAGCCCTATATCTGCGGCTTTCAATGCAAGGTCGAGTCTATGCTCACTCTCTTGTAAGGCAGTTTGAATACGTTTATGCTCCACGACTTCTTTGATTGCGTGAAATAACTGTCTATATTGACTCTCTGTATCCATTCCTTTCTTAATGTATCGATTGGCTCCCAAATTCAATGCTCTGATCGCTATTTTCTCACGTCCCCGTCCTGTAAGCATAATAAAGGGAATAGAGATGTTCTGGGCTCTCAGTTGTTCTAAAAGCTGGAGCCCGTCCATTGAAGGCATCTGATAATCTGCAATAATCGCATCATACGTCTTTTCCTTTAATTTCACAAAAGTTTGATTAGGGTCTTGAAGAGAATCAACTTTCACTTCCCCCTTACTTATCTTCTCCATAAAATCTTTTGTTACCGTTAAGAAAACTTCATCGTCGTCTATATGTAAGATAGTGATGGGTGTTCTGTTATCCATAGCAGTATACAAAGTGTTGAATAGGTTTTTTCCTTCCCGTTTTGCAAATTTGTCTTGCATTAATAACACACTCTGTGTATATGCAGTATAAGATTTATTCTAACAATAACTTTATTTTTGTTGCTTTATTTATATAGAATTAGCACAGATAATTCACTCAGATTCACTAAAAACTAACATTTGATTTATTCTATTATGAGAGAAACAAGTGATTGAATCTGTCAGATACCAATTTCATTTTTATATAATCCAAATGAATTTATCTTAAACTTCTAAGTAGTAAAAGAGCCATAAACCCATGAGTAGTTATTTAAAACTACATCAAAACCAACTTTCTGAGCTAATCTAATGCTAGCAATATTGTTCTGATTAGAATGCCAACCCATTCTTATATTGTTATCAAGACAAAAGTCTACAAAAGCAGCTGCAGTAAGTGTTGCATATCCCTGTTTTTGATATTTCTCCACGGTTTGAATCCAAAGCTCACATGAACCACCATGGAAAAAGGAAAGACACCAACTGACAAGTTCTCGATCATCATAAACGAGACAAGACCCAAAATTACCTCTTTTCACAAAATCTTCTTTCGAACCGCTTATATCATGAACCTCACCTAGAAAAGGATCGAAATTTTCTAAATCATTTCTTTTTAAGAAATCCTCATCTGCCTGGATCATATTAAAGCCAGATGGTATTCTTTCTTTCCAGTTACGCACTTTAGGTTGGTTGAAAGTATGATATTGTCTTTGGATTGTCCTCGATCGAACATTTAATAATTTTTCCTTAAGCAATTTATCTTCCCAGCCCTTATCACATGCTATAAAGAATAATTCATAATCCTTTTCTAGAGCATTTGGACTAATCTCTTCTATAAATATTCTATTAAGTGCTGAATTAAATTTTTCATTGTTTTCATCTCCTCCAAGGTAGTAGGCATATCGTTTATCCCATATTAGTACACTTGTGGGATTATCTACATTATCTACCCATATTCTTCCAGGAATCCCACCATCAATAATTGCACTAATCGGAAGATGAAACTTGATTGGATCAACAATTGTTTTTATTTTATTGTACTCATTCTCCTTAAGTTCGACTATCATTAAGGCATCTCTATAATTTTCATTCGTTAGCTTTCTTGAGTAATTTTATCCAATAAATTAAGTCAATTTTCAATCCAGTATCCACTAAACTATCTCTTATTTATTTTATTCAGCTCTTTTCTTGTAGATCTGAAAGTGATACTAAAAAAAATATTACTGGCAGCTTAATTAAACAATTGTCCTTATTTTTAAGTGTTTCGATATTAGATTTTCCTAACCTGCTTTTCTTAGTGATTTTAAACCTTTTTGTGCTTTAGTGCATCTTGGGGCATATATCGTAATGAAATATAATAGAATATCACCGCAATTATTCCAATTGAACCTAAAAGGAATGACGTCACCGGTACGTCCAGATTCTTCAATAATATGCCCCCTATAACAACACCTGGTGCAGTAACTAGAAGGATTAATGTTGGAATCAAAGAGTAAATCGAATTGCGATTTCGGTCAGGAATAAAGTCTAAAAAGATCCGTTGATGAAGTATATCCGCAATATGAAAAAAGAACCATACTGAAGCATAGATTACGACGGTAATTACAATCGCGACTGGTGTGAAAGTGTTCCTGTCAATTGGGAACCAATAGGTTAATAGTGCAATTCCCCAGAAGAATATCGTTGAATCAATCAATCGTAACCATGGAATCCACTTAACATCTAATTTTACAGCCACTTTAGATGCATAGAATGCTAATACCATTCCAACAATCAATACAATAAAGCGAAGGATGCTAGTTCCTGTATCAGAACCTGTATATCCGAAATATAATGGAAATAATATCATTTCGAACCATATAATCGACATTGCAGCAGAAATACAAATACCTGCTATGAAAAACACCATCATTGGACTATTGATTACGAATCTAAGCCCCTCACCCAGCAATTTCAGATAATTCTGGAAGGATCTTTTGGGTCTTTCTATCTCCGGAAAATCTTTCACAATGAATAGGAATAAAATCGCTATTACAGTCAAGCCTATTGCCTGGATGGCGAACACGACTTGTCGGCGGTAAACAGTAGCAATTATCCCTCCAATAATAACAGAAATGGCTGGGATAAGCATTCCAATTGTTTTCCATCTCCCCATGAAAAGTTTATAGACATCCCTTTGTGGATCAACTTCATCAGCGGCTATTTTGTAATTATTGTCAAGCCACGTACTTATCGCACCTGACTGTTGAGAAAATGCGATTGCGCGGAGGATATAGATGACAAATAAACTGGAAAAGGAATCCGCAAAGAACAATGCTCCAAAGGCTAAGCCATCAATCAGGAATCCAATTAACAGTACCCATCTTTGACCTACCCAGTCACCGATAACTCCAGAAGGATAGTCTAGAGCAGATTGTAAAATGAAACTTACTGCAAGTAGAATACCTAATTTGTCAATCCCAACGATATCAATCACAAAGAGAACATAAAAAGCTGCAGCAAGATTCCAAATAAAATCTAAGACTATAACTGAAAGCACTACCTTTTGAACTAAACGTTGTGCTCGTTCAGGCAGATCCTGAACTCCCAAAAACATTAATAATGGTTTCAAAATCTTTCATTTGCTCCCTAAAAGAATTTTTGACGGTTTGAGGATTTTTTTTTGTTCTTTAAATATTTTCTAAAAAGTGGTGATTTCTAAAAAAGTAGTATATATATCCAATATCAATGATTTACTAGGGTTATGTTAAGAAAATAAATTTCCTTAGTTTTTTTCTTCTCTCCGTCTTTTTCAGTAATAGAATGTATCCCTGTTTTATTTTCGAGTTCAGAAGTAAAGTAATAATTGACAAAGATTAAAAACTCATTTTTTCGCTAATTATACTCTCTTAATTTGAATCTAAAACAAACAATATTACCGCTGTCAGTGAAAAAAGGAAATTAACAAGCTCTCTGGTGCCACAATGCCACAATCTCGCCTTTTACCTATCTATATTTCTGTGTTCGTTCTATTCATTGGACAATCATTGGTAGGTCCATTCATGTCATTATGGCTACGCCAGGTTATCGGAGAATCTTCTTTCCTTCGTCTGGGTTTAGTATTATCTTTTCCTATGGTCATTTCATTGATTGGTGTCCTAAGTATCTCGAATTTGACTGATCGTTTTGGATATTATCGTCAGGCGATAATTCTAATTACTTTCGTTGGAATGGCTCAATATTTGGTTTTAACGCAGATTAACACCGCTTTTGAATATTTAATCGTTGCTGGTCTCGGAGCATTGGTTTTTCCAGCTTATTACACGATTATCCTTGCCTTAGCAACGAATATTTGTAATCCCTCTGATAAAGGTAAAACCACTAATTACATCTTGTTATTTGTGAGTGCGGGGTTTTTTATCGGGTCCCTCTATGCAGGAACTGGTTATAGAGAATTAGGAATGGAATGGATGTTATTCGCTGCAGCTATCTGCGCTGGGATATCAGGTCTCATAATATTAGCTACACCTGAAAGTCCTCACTTGGATAAATCACAAGATACGTCACTAGATACATCATCTGTTACTGTTACCATTAATCCTGTAAAATTTCCCCTAACTCCTACTGAGATGACTGAAACGAAACAAACTCTTCGCAAAAAAGTGAGTATATTTACTATCGTGAAACGACCACGAATTGTACTTATTTTACTCTGCATTAGTATTCTAGATTTCTGTGCAGGTGGTTTCTTCATATTTGGAACGATCTACATCAATGAACGAGGCGAGCTTCCCTACGAATGGATAGGTTATGGTAACGGCATCGCGACTCTTCTTGCTTGTGTTTTATTATGGCAGCTCGGAAAGTTTATAGATCGTTATGGTCGCAGATTAGTATTTATATGGGGTTTATTGAATTACCCGCTGATTTTTATAGTCCTATCTTTCTTTAGGCAGCCATTGATTGTATTTTTTATATGGTGTATTCCATCATATGCAGTTTTAAGACCAACTGCTAGCGCAATGATCGCTGATTTAACCCTAGAACATGAACGATCTCGAGGGTTAAGCTTATTAACGATTTCTAGTAATTTATCCATGACTATTGGTGCTCTTTATATTGGTTGGGCGGTAGATACATACAAAATTGCTATTGACCTCGTAACCATCTTTCCAGCGATACTCGCATGGTTTGCTGTCTTTGTAGCAACAATCTTTGTAAAAGAGACATTAAATATTTCAGAGGGTGAGGCAATAGTCTGAATTTTCGGACTTTAAGATTAATTTCTATTAGATTGAGCTAATAGATTCTAACAAATTCCCTAGTCAGGTTTAAATCTAAATTCAATGATCTTTGGATTTCTATATTCAAATCATTAGAACAAAGGATTCTCTGATGTTACGATGGTTCGCTCGCAACTGCTCCCAATATATACCAGTATGTTCGTTTGGCATGTGGGGCAATCTCTTATTGGTCCATTTACATCGATATGGTTACGCCAGGTGCTTGGTGAATCGTCCTTCCTTCGTCTTGGGTTAGTATTGTCTTTTCCGATGGTTATCAGTTTAACAGGAATTCTAGGTCTTTCCCAGTTAACCGATCGTTTTGCACATTACAGAGAAATAATACTACTGATTAATCTTGTAGGAATGTTTCAATACCTTCTCCTAACTCAAATCACTCATGCATTTCAGTATTTGATTATTGTAGGTTTTGGTTCTTTAATTGCTCCCGCCTATTATATGATTACATTAGCTCTTGCAACTAATGTATGTAACCCAGCTGAAAAGGGTAGAACAACCAATTATCTTCTGTTATATGCAAGTGCAGGTTATTTCCTTGGCTCTATAGTTGCAGGTCATGGCTATAAAGAATTAGGAATGGTAACGTTACTGTTTTTTGCAGCGATATTAGTTGGAATTTCTGGTTTTATTATACTGGCTTCTCCAGAGAGTCCCCATTTAGATAAACTGAAACAAACAGCTCACATAACCCCTAATCATGCTGGAATTCCCAAGGTGTACCCCGAAGCCTCAAAAAATCCTTCACCAGTTCTTGATCAAAGTAGTTTTTTTAAAATTCTCAAACGTCCTCAATTTCTCCTGATATTACTATCCATAGCTATCCTTGATTTTTCTCTAGGATCCTTTTTTGTATTTGGTAATATTTTCTTGAATGAACGAACTAACATCCCATACGAGTATTTAGGTTATAGTTTTGGTATACTTACTTTACTAGCGACTCTCATCCTTTGGCGTCTTGGAGGAATAATTGATCAAACTGGGCGTAAACCAGTTTACGTTTTTGGTCTATCGATTTATCCCCTCATGTTTGCTGGCTTATCTCTCTTTCATCAACCAGAGATTGCGTTCTTATTATCGTTAATCCCAGGATATGCCTTTTTAAGACCCACAGTTAATACAATGATCTCTGATTTAACCTTAGACCATGAAAGATCCCGTGGATTAAGTTTATACATGTCAACAAGTAGTTTTGCCATGTTTGTAGGTGCTCTTTACGGTGGTTGGGTTGCTGACAATTATAGTATCGCCATGGACTTTTGGACGATCTTCCCTGCAATTTTGACCTGGTTAGCTGTATTTCTTGGTTTAATATGGGTGAAAGAAACTTTAAATGTTCCAGTACGTGAGAATTAGATTATTTGTTTGCTAAATTTGAAATTATTCCAATCTAATTCTAATTTATAAGTAATGCAAAAATAATTATACATTTTGAAGTTAACTTCAGGGGAGGATACCAATGAATTTTGTCAATAGTGGAACTGAAATTCCTGTTTTAATATGTGTTTTTGGTTTTGTAAGCATAATAAGCTGGTTTGTATACAAAAAAGGATTTTTAGGAATTCAAGTACCCCAACAGCAGTCTGATAAGGAGAAAGATTTGAATAATGAATACTACAGTTTTACTGGATGGACTAAAATAGATCAAAAAGGCTCTCAATGGATCTTAAAAGGATTAGTTGGGTTGAATATTTTTTGGATTGTTCTAGCAATCTTCATTAACGCCTTGAATGAAATTAAAGACGAGTTTTCATCCGAATTAAGAGATGTAATTGAGGTGGGTTGGTGGCTAAGCTGGGTTGGATTTGGATTATTACTCTTTATTATCATCATTTCCGTAATTTTAGCACTTTTTAGTAGACCTTTTCCTGAAGATTATATCGATTCCAAGATCTCCTCTCCTAAACTCAGAGAACACATGTTAGTTTTCCGTAAAAAGAACAAATTACCCGAAGAATTATTAACAATACTCAAAGGAACAGCGAATAAAATAATAATTCTTATAGGTGCAGTCCTTTTTGTCCTTGCGGGTGTTTGGGCAATTGACCAATCATTTATTTCTCCAGAAGGACTATTAATCGGATTAGCGATCTTTCCAATCGCCTTAATTATAGCTAGAACCGAAGGGAAGTTTTTTTACCTCTTTACTATAGACCTGTGGTATCAAGCACGTAATTGGAATTTATTGGAAGGAGAAAAGGTTCGATCATTAGAAGATTCTAACTGGGGACAAATTAAAGGGGGCTTATCACAATTTCAAGCCTTTATTGCATTAATTCTGCTTCCAACAAGTTTATTTTCAACCATTCTAACGATTTTTGACTTCTTGTTGGGGAACTTCGGAGAAGAAGAACCAGGTTTATTAGAAAGCTTTCTTTTCGAGCTTTTTCCAGGATTATCTTTCGAATTTGGAATAATGCTCCTTACTCTTGGACCATTGCTTGTCTTAATTACACGTCCCTTTGCATTTGTAAATGTATGGCTGAATCAAGGACTTTATGAAAAAATCTCATCCCCATGGGATTTAGATACATTGAATGATAATATTCGCTCCTATAACGCTCTTTTCCGCTTTCCTCAATCCCTACCGGGATTTCGATGGGGTATCTTTTTAGCTAGTTCAGGAATTGTTACCCTTCTAGGAATTAATTTCTGTGCTTCGTTTACGGGAATTGAATCTGACTTTATTGTATTCCTTTCAGAAGGACTCTTTGTAATTAACTTTGTTATATCCATTATTTTTATTAGTTCATTAATTGAATTAAGTTTTGATCTTATAGAAGAAAAAACAACGTGGATTTTCGGTCGTGAAGGGAGGAAGACCTCTGTTGATCTCATTAACTACTCTCTGTATGGAGAACATCTTCTTTCTCGAAGAAAATCAATGGACTCATATTTAACGAAAAATCCCTCTCAGTGGGGACTTCCTTGTTTTCTAAAAGGAATACATCCCGAATATGATCGTAAAACCCGTATCTTGGCATTTGAATCCGCATTAGCAAAAGACAAAATCTTATTGGAGTCCGTGACACCCCTTGCTTGGAATGATATGGGGGCGTTCTTAAAACAAGAAGGACGACTAAAAGAAGCTGAACAGGCATTTAAAAATGCTCTTAAACTTATTGGTGCAAAAGTACCAAAAATTAAGGCACCAGAAAAACCTATTGATACATTTCCTAGTGAAACTCCTCCTTTCCCTACAATTCAATCGTCCCCAGCAATTCAATCATCTCCAGCAATCCAAACAGTATCGGGAATATCTACAGAAAGGCCAAAACCAACCCCCAAATCTCTTCCACGATCAGGAACTATTACATTCGAGGAACTGGTTGCTAGGGAAGAAGACAAATTTAAACGTTCTCCCCTAGAATCCCGAAGTGAGTTTAGGGCACGATCAAAAGCATCATATAATATTGAACAACTTCAACAAGAAAAAGAAAGAATTATAACAGGATTAAAGGAGCATTTAGCAGCGGTTGAGAAAGATCCTGCAGATGTACAGAGTTGGATTTCGATTGGAGAGATATGTCTCGAACTAGAAGAAACACAAAAAGCAGAAGAGGCATTTCGAAAAGTTATCGAGTACGATCCAACGAATCGTTCCATTCTCTTTGAATTAGCAGGACTTATGCAGCAAACCAATCGGGGAAGTGAGGCAGAGGAGCTCTTCCGAACTATTCTCACACATAAATCTGATGACTTAAGTGCTCTCAGAAGATTAGCCGATCTCCTACGTTCACAAAATCGTCTAGAAGAAGCAGAAGAGTTTTACCGTTCTATTATGGCTAATAACCCAGATGATCTTAATGCTCTCAGTAAATTAACTGATCTCTTACATTCACAGAACCGGACAGATGATGTGGAAGCATTATTCCGTTCTATTCTCATTCATAAATCCGATAATATCAATGTTCTTAGAAGATTAGCCGACCTTCTCCTTTCACAGAATCGGATGGATGAAGCAGAGGAGTTTTATCGCTCGATTCTCACTCACAATCCCGATAATCTTAGTGCACTTAGAAAATTAGCAGATCTTCTCCTCTCACAGAATCGAACCGAAGAATATAATGAAATCAAGTCAAAAATAGATGAACTTGAAGCTGCGGCTGAAGCTTTGAGACGAAGACGTGATGAGATATTTAACAGGGATTTAGCTATCCAAGCGGTAAATGTTGTCCAAGCGGTAGAAACAATAGAAGCAGTAGAAGAGATAGAATTTTTAGACGCTTTAGAAATAAAAGATGGTGAATCTAAAAAGGAAGAAGAAGAATAAAATAGGTCATTAGATTTAGAAAAAAAGGCATAGAATCCCACTATCTTTCTCTAAATCGCCGTTTATCTATCTTGGGAAGAAATATAGCAATAACTCCTAACAATACAAACAACCACTCACCTTTGAAACCAGGAATTAGTTTTCCATCTCCATCCACTGTTATTATTTCTATTTCAGATTTAAGGACTATTTCATTTGTATCTGTATCTACAATTGTAGATGTTGTATAAGCATATTCTAACCAGCCGGTTTTCCAATTCCATTTATAAATAAAGTACATTTCCCACTCTGCACTTATTCTGACCGTTTGTGTGAGAATTATCAGATCTCCTTTCATTCTGGCATAGATTTCATTATAGACATCGGGATTATACCCAAACCCTTCTTCTTGGTAAAAATCTTCGTTCTCAATCCACTTCTTCCAATAAGTCTCTTCATCAAGAGCCTTGAAGAGATACTTATACTCAACAATGGGTTGTTCTATAGATGTTACATCACCATATGAAATTTTTCCATAAGGAATACTATTATTCAGTTCTGTTATTTCAACTCTGATCCTCAATCCTCTTTTAATTGTGACAATTACCAAATTATGGTCTGTTAATACCTCAATTGTATATTCGTCTCTTGAATCTTCTGCATCTGTTATTTCGAGTTTGTTATACGCCCATACTTTCGTTTCACCTGGTTTTACCAAATATTGTAGTTCTTCATCTCCCCCAACCGCTGCTAAAT
>JAEOTF010000426.1 GCA_016840025.1 Candidatus Hodarchaeota archaeon | reverse complement strand
GCTGGGGTGAATGCTATTGGGCTAGAGCGTTACCAGAATCACTGGTGGGGTTAATCCAAGACCTAAAAAGATTCGTGATTGGACAAGACCCATTCGATACCGAAAAGATTTGGGAAATACTCTATAAAATAAGTGGAGCCCACTTCTCCCCTCACCCTGGAACCTTCACAGGACAGGTGATAGGCGCTTATGAGATCGCGTGCTGGGATATCGTCGGGAAAATATTAAACCAGCCTATTTACCGGTTGCTGGGAGGCAAGAGAAACGAGAAGCTGAGAGCTTATTCATATTTAACACATATAATCCCTACACCATATGGTCCATATTGCGGACCAATGCCGCGAGCCAGGAACTTACTAGAGGTGGTTGAACAGGGATACACCCGAGCGGCGTCAGTCGCGATAGAGATGGTTGAACATGGATTCACCCTCTTCAAGGTTGATCCATTTCCATCCGTTGTCCCACGTCCTTGGGAGGTCTCCCTAAAGGAACTGCGGTACGTGAATGACATATTTAAAAGTATTCGGGACGCGGTTGGGGATGAATGCGATATGGCTTTGGGAACCCATGGGCAGTTCACCACTCACAGTGCTATTAGGGTGGCTAAGATTCTGGAGAAGTACGATGTGTTGTGGTTCGAGGAGCCAATACCACTAGAGAACGTAGACGAGATGGCCAGAGTTGCCAAGCATACCAGTGTCCCCATTGCCGCGGGCGAGCGGCTGGCCACAAAATGGGAGTACCGTCGCCTACTTGAGAAACAAGCAGCGCAGATTATACAGGTTAACGTGGGCTTGAGTGGTATACTTCAGTCCAAGAAGATCGCAGGAATGGCTGAGACATACTACGCGTCGATAGCGCCTTGGCATGCTTGCGGTCCAGTTGCATTAGCGGCTAACATACAGCTTGCTGCAACGTGCCCAAATTTCCTTACAACTGAGGTCAACATGGGCGTCCACCATGCAGAAATGATAGAGGAACCCATTAAAATCGAGAAAGGATACATAATACCTTCAACAAAACCCGGGCTTGGTATAGGTAGGATTAAAGAAGAGTTACTGGACAAATACCCATATCAACCCGCGTATAGTCGGTGAAACTACATCGAAATAATAAAATGAAATATAAAAGTATAGTTACAAGTTAACTAAATTCTACTTTAAATTCTTCTTAATCATGAATAATTAAGCTTCTATCCTCATTAAAGTCGCTGATATAATTGCCCCAACTCCTGAAATTAACCCTGCAAAGAGGAAAAGGTATGATACTGTAAAGATTTCTGCAAAGATTCCAAAAAGGATTAGGCTGATTGACCGAAATATATCTACAAATGAAAATAATAGAGCATTTGCTAATCCCAATTCATTTGACTTGACAGATCTGGAGACTAAATAGGAAGAGATAGGATATATCGCACCGTGAGCTAATCCAGACAAACTGACGGCGAATAGTACATCAAGATATTGTCCTCGAAATGTTATCAAAGGAAGAGCTAGATTCAAAAACAAAGCTAATGTTGAAAATCGTTTTATACCAATCTTATTTTGTACATTAAGAAAAATGAGAACTCTCATTATGACAATCATTAATGAACGAACGATTATGAAGTTTATGTTAATTTCTGGATCCATTAATAAAAAATTTTCAATAAAAAGCGGTAAATAAGATTCAACTACCCCGAGAGCAAGAATTGTACATGACAAAAGAATAGTCGCTGAAATAAAATTTTTGTTTTTTAATATATGACTAAAACTCGATTTAAAATCTGTAGAACTTTTTGGTTTGGGTAAATTCCTGATTCCAACAAAAACTAAGATTATGCAAAATGACGAAATACTAGCGGTCAGTAGAAAAACTTCTTTCATGGAAATTAGCGACAATAAATAGTTCAAAATAACAGGACCACTAATTACTCCCAATGAAGACATTATAGAAAAAATTGCAAATCTTCTTTGTCGTTCTACTTTTTCTTTATGCAAATCTGAAAGGATGGATAATACAACCGGAACAAATGATGAACCTGAGACTCCCATAATTAATCCGGATATAATCAACATGATTATGCTGTCTGAGAAAAAATATAAAGCGCTACCAATCGAAGAGGCTATTAAACTAATCAATAGTACGATCCGACGATTTTTGTCTGATAATGAGCCGAAAGGAATTCTCAAAATTATTCCCGATATTGCAGATGCTGTAATTATTATACCGATATCAGCAGCAGAAGCAAAAAAAGGAGAATAACCCGAATAAATGGGTAATATGGGAATGAGAAGATTCCATACTGCCATCATACAAAGCGTAATAACGCATAAGTAGATGAATTTGATGTTTTTCTCTGAATACAAATTCTCTCATCTCGTCTAGAAAGGCACTTTATTTTAAATAATCATTTTTAACTTTTCCTACTATTCCATTAAAGGTTCTCATTATTTTCATTTCTAAACTTCTATTCCAAGTTCTTTTCATTTTACCTTTCTGCATTTCAATTCAAAAAATTGGTATTGAGTCAACATCCTTTTGTGTATTAATATTCATGATACAAAGAAGTAACTAACAGATTTTTATCGCGAAAAGAAGATAAACTCTGACGTTTTAAGGGGTTCTAAGGAAAAAAACCTTCTCCTACCTTTGTGTTAGCAAAGAGTATCAATATTGATTATTAGGTATCGCGTTCAAAGAATCTACCTGCTCTATCAATTAGTTCTTTAACTGGAAGACTTTGGGGACATTTATCTTCACATTCACCACACTTTGCGCATCTCTTGGCACCTATTTCAGGAGTAATCAGTTTTTTATATTGTTCTCTAATCTTCTTCCGTGCTTCTGGGTCACCACGACTCTTTGAAAATTGATTAAGAAAATCGAGAATCACAGGAATATCAACATCTTCTGGGCATGGAATACAATATTTGCAGTTCGTACATCCGATGAATCCTATCTTGCGGTATTTATTTCGTACTTTAGTAATCAGTGCTAATTCTTTTTCCGTTAAACTATTTGAACGGGAACGGCTCGCAGACGCTACATTTTCAACTACATGTTGGAGAGTACTCATGCCACTGAGAGCTAAAGAAACTTCTGGATGATTCCAAACCCATTGAAGAGCCCACTCTGCAGGTGTTCTTTTAACTTTCGCGGAATCCCAGATTTCTTGTATATCTGATGATGCGACCGCTAGCATACCGCCAACAATAGGCTCCATCACTACGACTGCTAACCCTTTCGATGCAGCATATTTAAGCCCCTTCGTTCCCGCTTGATACTCAGTATCCATATAATTATATTGGAATTGACATGAAACCCAATTGGTATACTCATCAATAATTTTTTTAAATGCAGCATATTTGTCGTGGAAGCTGAAACCTAAGTAACCAATTTTTCCTTCATTAATCTGCTTCTCACACCAATCTAAGACATTTAGGTCTAAGAGTTTAGTCCACCTTTCTCCAGTCAGACCATGTAATAAATAGAAGTCAATGTTCGTTTGAAGTCTCTTCAATTGTTCAGCAAGCGCCGTCTCCATATCATCTTGCGATTCAATTTGCCACGTAGGCATCTTTGTAGCCACTTTAACTTTTTCACGGTAACCATCTTGTAACACTTTACCGACTAGAACTTCACTACTACCACTGTGATAGGGGTAAGCGGTGTCGATGTAGTTAACTCCATGATCGATAGCATATCGTATCATCTTGATAGCCAAGTCTTCATTTATTTTGCTCCTATCTTTACCAATAATAGGTAGCCTCATGGCTCCGAATCCAAGAACTGATACTTCCCAATCAAGCTTTCCAAATTTACGATACTTCAAATTTTCACTCACACATTCAATAATAAATAGATTATACTTTTCTCATAATTATTCGATATATCATAAACATAAAAATTGTTCTTTATTTATCTTGAATAAAAACGTAACTTTAGTATTACATATCTACCTTCCCTTTTTTGAACAGCAGATAATGATAGATTTCTCCCATTGAATAGCCTGTCACTTTGTTGTAGTTGAGACAGTATTCTGTTTCTTGATTTTATTCTATATCTTCGCTAAACTTTTAATAATAATCAAATTGTACAAAGTTGCTCAATGGATTTTTTAAATTTGGTGAACAAAAGGAAATTTGATATGTCAT
>JAEOTF010000425.1 GCA_016840025.1 Candidatus Hodarchaeota archaeon | reverse complement strand
CAATCCCGCCGTCCTACCGACATTATTTTATAAAAAAAAGGAGTATTTAAATTTAATTAACTGGAAAAGCATGAAAGCACGCGCATAAGACTCGTAATACCCTACATTGGGATTTGGCTTGTGAACCACAGAAGTAAAATCGAATACACTTTCTCTTAGCCTCAGGTCACTCCTCCCCATGTACGGTAACCGAACATTTTAGGGGCTACTGAGAAAATTTCTTGGTGAAAGAAACAAAAAAACAGTTTTCTCAGCAGCCTCTCCCCTTTAAACGGCAGATTCAAGGAGTTCATACAGAAGCTTCCTAGTTTCGTAAACGTTTACTCCGTTTGAGTTCAAGAAATGGGCGATCCAAACGAGTTCTTTGCGGACGAATTGCCTGATTTCTTCATAAGACCATTTATGGTCTTCTCCTCTCCTCCGTTCAGCGGCTTGATTTATTTCTAATACGTGCGCAAATCGCTTCTCTTTACTGGTTGACAAAATGGATCCCCTCTAAAGTAGGTGTATTATCTTTAAACGCCTCTAGACGTCTTCGAACTGCGTCTTTAACGAACTCAGCCCGGCTGGTGTAGTGTCCCCTCTTTAACACATGATCTATTTTTTCTCCCAAGGACTTCGGTATCTTAATATTCACATAATCCACCTATAATCCACCTAAAATCAATTTATGAATCATTACTAAACACTATTTAAGCCTTATTCAACTTATTATGTCCATATATGGATCATTTATGAATAAAATTTACGTGTTATTGATGAAAAGGAGAGAGAAAGAAACAAAAGTTTATAGGTAACGTATGGATCGTAGGTGGGTTATGAAATACATAAATGTCAAGGTGCCGAAGACGCTCGCAGACTTAATAGACCGGATCGTGACTAAACACGTACAGGGCTACCGGAGCCGAGGCGAATTCGTGACAGATGCGATACGAAAACAGCTGAAAGAGCATGAGGAGGAGCTGAGTAGTTCTGAAGAGCGTTGGAGGCTTCTCTTGGAGTCCGTCTCTGATGGTGTCTTTGTTATCACTTCTGAATGGCGATACATTTTGGTGAACGAAGAGGCTGCGCGCATAGTTCGGCTGCCGCGGGAGGCGTTGCTGGGCAATAAGATGACTGACCTATTTCCTGGCGTCGAGAAAACCGTTTTCTATAAGACTTACAAGAAGGTGATGAAAAGCAAGGAGGCGGCTACGGCTTTCGACAGGTTCGTCTTTCCGGACGGAAAGACTGGCTGGTATCAAGTTCACGCTTACCCCGTGAGAGAGGGCGTCTTGGTGATAGTCGCCGATAAAACCGAAGAAAAGCTAAAGGAAGAGGCGTTGATTCGAAAACATGACGAAGCATACAAACCGGTCATAATGGGTGATATTCCTTGACCTTTTTATCGATGATGCAATAACCAATAACACAGAAGAAAACTTTAAATATTGCACAATATATCCTGCTTGACTGGTTTGGCTGCAAGACGCATCTCTAAGAGCTTTTGGGTACGAGCGCATACTTTAGTTTCTTTTTTTATCCATTGAATTTTATGGGTAAAACAATATATTTAAATATTTTGTTATATCACTCTTTTGTGGGTGCTCCAAATGTCCCTAAAACCTAGAGTTAGTAAAAGATTAAAACGTTTAGTAGTTTCAGAGATCTGTTCGGCTGAAGACGCGTCAAAATATGAGGAAGAATTAAAACAACTCGTGGATGAAGTGGCAAACGATTTAATTGATAAACAAAGCATGTTTTTTAAGGCCTTGGGCAGTGAAACGAGATTGAAGATTCTTAAGCTTCTAAGCGTTCGGGAAATGTGCGTTTGCGAGGTTATGGTTGCCCTAGACCTAACCCAATCGACAGCATCCCACCACCTAAATCTCTTAGAAAATGTTGGCTTGGTAATAGACAGAAAAGAAGGACAATGGGTCTTCTACAGCATCGCCAAACCCAAACTGGTAGATGACATGGCAGGGTTGGGGCTTCTATGAAAAAGGAGAATGATAGTTTGACTGATGAAGAGGTGGTTTCACTCGGCTTCTTTGAGAAGTATCTTGCAGTCTGGGTCGCTTTATGCATGGTTTTGGGGCTTTTTCTTTCACAGTTTTTCCCAACTCTCAGCATCGCAATTAACAATCTGCAGGTTAGCGGAATATCAATCCCTATCGGCATATGCCTCTTCTTGATGATTTACCCGGCTCTACTAAACATTCAATTAACGGAATTAAAAAAATTAATACAGGATCCTAAACCCATAGTCTTAACGATTCTCTCGAATTGGATTTGGGCTCCACTAATAACCCCTTTTCTAGCTTATCTATTCTTAACGGGTCATGATCAATTGATTGTATCGTTAATTTTACTCGGTTCTAGCCCCTGCACCGCCATGGTCTTAGTGTGGGGCGCTCTAGCAAACGGAAACCAAGAGCAAAATTTCATTAACACAAGTTTAAACACGATCAGTATCATGTTCCTATATGCTCCCATTGTTTCGCTCTTAACGGGAATTCAGAACATTCAGATTGACAGAATCACTCTGATTATATCAGTGTTTGTGTTCATCGGTATTCCCTTAGTGTTAGGTTACATCTCAAAGAAGTATATCACACTGACGAAGGGGGAGACATGGTTTCTCAAAGTTTACAGGCCGATGGTAGGAAAAATAGCGATATTGGCACTATTGACCACGTTAATTGTGTTATTTTCCCTAAATGGAAAAGTGCTCATCCAGAATCCCGGGGAGATGATACTCGTCTCGATTCCATTATTACTGGGCTTCGCTATAATTGTTGGAATCAACCTATTCATCACAAAGTTTGCAGGCCTTCGATATCAAGAGGCCATAATATCCGTGATAATCGGTTCATCCAGTCACTTCGAGATCGCAATTGCTACCGCTATCACTCTATTTGGTCTGGGCTCGCAAGCTGCACTAGGGACGACAATGGGCTTATTCTGGGAGGTGCCCATCATGCTCTGCCTCGTATATCTCGGCAAAAAACTCAACAATAAAGGATTTTGGAAAAAAAACTGATAATTGAAAAAATGAAGCTTTCAAAATCATATAGTTTAATTACATATTGCATTTATCAATCAAAATTTAAGCGTGCTGTCTTTTACAACTTTTTCTTTATTTATCTCCAATTTACCAGAACGTGGAATGTTGAGTTGAAGTTCGTTTCTGAATTCGGTAACATAGACACCACTAATTGCCACCTTATTTCCGATGTTCACCCTGTCTATTTGTTCTTCCCAAAGCGACATCTTTATTGTCCCGGTCTCGTCTTCAAGTATTGCATCAGCAACAGAACGCGGTCCATAACGTGTATTTACTGTTCTCGGTTCGGATTTTTCTATAATCTTCCCCTCTATGGATACGCCACTCATCCCATACTTAATTTCATTTATCTTCATCGATTCACCATCTCCAAAGTATTCGTAATGAGAACTTAAAAATACTGTAATAAGCGATTAGTTGATATGAAATTTTATGTAGAGCCCGTCCATAATTTTTTAAATCAAACATACGTGTTTTGCCCGTTTTAGGTGTATAGCCGGAAGGTGTAGCTACATTTTGTGCACCTGAAAAATTGTGTGGATCCTTCGTCGCCTGACCTAGTTTGTACCTGCCAGGTGTAGGCTAGGTTGTTACCGCATTTGGGGCATTCAACTTTTGCTGTAGGTGTAGTACGTAACTTTTGTTCCTCCATTCCAATCACAACTATATCTTCTCGGGGATTAGGATTAGCACTCTTTTTCAAAGCTAAAGACCTTGAATTAGCTGGCTTTTTAAAGCCGCAACTAGAACATGAAAGGATGGCCGGACCTTGGGTCCGTGTTAGGGTCAACCTTGTTCCGCAGGAAGGACAGAATTCCATTTTTAACAACCACACATAAGTATATAGAATGTTTATAAATGAAGCTGTTATTTTGAAAAATTTGGAATTTGTGATATGAGCGTTAGTGCCTATTGTTTTTTATATATGCATTATCACTACGTTTTATTTAGGACTAATTTTAAAGGTACTGGCAACTCAAAGTTTGCGGTTGAACTTAGGTTTCTTTGTTATATTTAAAAACAGGAGTGCTTATTTTAATTGAGGGAATTTCGAGATTTGCCTGAGAATGTTGAGGAGATTATTGGGAGTATATTTACCATAGAGGATGAGTTCCTTGAGTATAACGTACCCTCCTTCTATATAGTTGAAGCACATGATTTGAAGAAGAGGTTCCTCGCTCTATTGAAGGAATTAGATGCAATAGGTTATTTAGCTTCAATGAGAAAGGTGAATGAAAGACTAAAGATTCAGGTTTTTAAGAGGCCTCTCACTAAACCTAGTGACAGAAGAGTTAGTCTTGCTTTGCTCTTCGCTACAATGTGCACAACATTTATATCTGGTTTAACCCAGTCAACAAATCTTAAGTTCCCTTATCTAAGTGCGGCTTTATTTATGGTTGCCATTATGTCGATCTTGGGGTTACATGAGGTGGGACATAAGTCCGCCAATAAAAAATATGGTCTAGACTCTGCTGGTCCTTATTTTATTCCTGGTCCCCCTCCCTTAGGTACGTTCGGTGCTGTAATAATCCAAAAATCGGCAGTCTGGAATAAGGATGCATTATTCGATTTAGGCGCGAGAGGACCAATCATAGGTTTCATAATTTCAGTAATGGTTACAATCGTTGGATTACCTTTCTCCGAACTTAACTGGGTGAAATTTTTGCCTTCAAGCACATTGAACATTCCAATCTTGTACGAATTTTTAGGGAAAGTTTTATTGAGGATTCCACCAAACCCGCAAAACTTTCCTAATTTACTCATAACCTTACATCCTGTAGCCTTTGCCGGTTACGTTGGGTTAATCATTACCATGCTGAACTTGATTCCTGTTGGACAACTAGACGGTGGTCACATAGCATTTTGCTTTTTGGAGGCTAGGAGTAGAAGAATTTTGGGTTTTATTGCACTAGGTTTCCTATTTATATCTGGATACTGGTTTTTCGCTTTATTTGCCCTATTCAATATGCAACAACGTCATCCAGAACCCCTTGATAACGTATCGAAAGTAAGCTATAGTCGAAAAATTTTTGTTTTAGGTGTAATAGTTATCTTCATTCTATCAACGATTTCACTATAATTCAGATATTTTGAAACGATTCGGGATGATCTATTCCTTCGGATAATAGCGCTTATAGCAACCTAACCTACCTTAAGTAAATCGCTGTTTGTAATATTACGGTTCTTTACAAAATATGTCCCAAGGTATGCTGCAACTATCGCTGTGATTGGTGTGAGAAACAGATTAACTAAACTAATGATGCTGAATTTGATAATGACCTGCACTGGTTCCATGAACTGTTCGAAATATAAACTGTATACGAATATACCGAGAAACGCGTCAGAGAAAAAATAAGAAATTAAAGCAACTACCAATGAATCTTTAATTTGTTCCATTTTAAATATGACAATTATCGTAATGACGGCTATAAATGCTGGTAAGAAAGGAGGAAACCACCCTACGTTAAAAAGGTATATTACAAAATTAAGGGCGAATGCCAAAATGGCTCCATAAATCCCAGCTTTCAAATAAGTTTCCATTTCCATCCCGCTTGCTACAAATACGTTATCCATTAATATTTAAACATAATTAGTTCGATCTTCTCTAATCTTAGCCTTTAACGGTTCAGATTTAGAAGCATTACATATTCTTGGTGAAATCTCGGAAAAGAAGAAAAAATGTCATTCTTCAATTATAAACTTTAGAAAGGAACCCATAAATATGTCTAAATGTGAAATAATTTCAGAACTAACAACAAGGGCCGGTAGTCCAGTCTGGTTAAGACGTCGCCCTCACACGGCGAAGATCGCCGGTTCAAATCCGGCCCGGCCCACCAATCAGAACCTGCGGTTCCGATACTCCCTATTTTTTCTTTTCTAAACGAGGACAACTCCACCAAAATATGAACTCAACAGTTAGCTGCTACGTTTAGTTAGCTACGTTTTCCACACAGGACAAAAAATAGCCAAGTTATTTCTACAATATTCACAGTATTGTGACTTTTGCTTTTTGCTTTAAAGCAGCAGCTACAATTAATCCTACTATGAAGCCCCCTATGTGGGCCATATAAGCAACAGTCGTAATGCTACTACTGTACAGGAGCTGAATAATAAACCAAAACCCAATAAAAATCAACGCCGGTACCCGGGCCAATCTCACGAAAAAGAAGGATGGTACTATGCTCATTATTCTTGCGTTAGGGAAGAACACAACATACGCCCCCAAGATCCCGGCTATAGCTCCTGAAGCACCAACCGCTGGAATGAACGCGTTCACTCCTCCGGACAACACCGCTATAATAGAATGGGTGAGTCCTCCTACTATACCAAAGATTAAATAGAGTAGGAAATATTTTGTGTGCCCAAATCTATCCTCTACGTTATCTCCAAAGATGAACAGGTAAATCATGTTCCCGATGATATGCAGGAAGTCCCCGTGAAGGAACATTGAGGTTACTAAGCTGAATAGTCGTTTACCCTGTAAAATCAACGCTGGAACTTCTCCATAGGTTATGAAAATATTGTTATTGAATCCCTGTGTAAACTCCCACCAAAACACGAGTACGTTCGCAATAATTAAAGTCCAAGTAATGATGGGCAAGGTCCTGCTTTTATTCTCATCATAGAGTGGAAACATCTTTTTACACCGAATTAATAGAGTAATTTAAAGATCAAATGATAAGTAGAATAACGTCGAATAAAACTTTTTAAGGCTTTTTCAGAATTAGATACAAATTTCTATAATTTCTTAACAACAAAAAATAGAAAGCACTATTATATGAAGAGTACCATAAGCTCCACTCAAAAGCAGGTATTAGTGGTTCTTAGCAACTTTTTTAAAAATCTTATTATTCTTATTATATCGGTCGTTTAATGTGTGTAGCCTGATTTATGTATCCTGTCTTACATAAATGAAATTTGCTATGCTTTTTGATTTTTTAATGATAGAAATATCGTTATTTGATAGTTCGAAGAATCTTTCGTAATTGTCTGCTAATACCCATGCAGGTCCTCGATGGATTTTTGTTTTTATTATCGAGTTATCTGGGAGTACAATGCTCTTAATTCTCTTATTGTATAAATTGTTGAATGATACTCCTATGCCTTTGGCAAATTTTTTCCCGCCTGTTGATTTGTAGTATCCTGTTGAACCGAAAGGAGTAGAAATAATGACCCCATCACCAATTAAATTAGAATATTCTTTTCCATTTACTGATATAGAAAATCGGAGAGCGTAAATAGGTACTTTGGCACGAACTTGAATTTCATTCAATGCAATTAATCGGTTGTTTTTGATTTCGGTTACCAATTTTATTTCTTTTAATATTCTATACTTGCCCTCTCTAATCTTGGGTAAAATATTTTTAATATCGTAAAAGGTATAATCGTACTTCCTACAAACATTCGACTTTTTAACCACGAGCTTTGGAATTTCTGGGAACTTCCTTTCGTTATATAAGACTGTACCATCTCCACCATACAAAATAATAAAATCTGGATCTCTTCTAACAATCTTGAAATCGTTAATAATTAATAGTTTTTTTAATTCTGAAGCTTCAGCTTGAGAAATAACACGTACTTTTTCCATATATTCATTATTCCCCTACACGTTATTTAGTAAATCAATCAATTTAGAATGAGTGAATTATTAATATTATGATGCATTGGAAAAATTTGCATGTATTTTAGATATAAAGCAGTTTATTGGTGTTCTTGAATAAGGTGGAAATCTTTGAGATCCTTTGTATTGTTATCCATACTATTAAGAAAATGATAGTCCAAAACAGTGTGTCTAATATCAAATTAGCTAATATGAACTTTATAGCGTTAT
>JAEOTF010000424.1 GCA_016840025.1 Candidatus Hodarchaeota archaeon | reverse complement strand
CCATGAAGAAGCATATTCATTTTACATATTGCCCATGTTGTAAGATTTTTTTCCTGACCAAAAAGGAAAAGATTGTTAGAATTTTCACCCTGTTTGTTAACATGTTGGGCACATTGAATTAACATTCCTCCTGAACCCACTGTAGGATCATAAATCTCCATTCCTTCTTGAGGTTTAAGGATTTTAACTATTAATTCTACGACCATTGGAGGCGTATAGAACTCCCCTCCTTTTCTACCTGCTGTCTCTGCAAACTGCTTGAGGAGATATTCATAAGCTCTTCCAAGAATATCAGGATCTTCGAGATCGTTATTTCCTAAACGTTGTTTATTGAAATGGTTAATTAATCGGTGCAAGGTTTCATCTGGTATTCGGTCTTTATCGTCAAAATTAATGGTTCTTAACACTCCATTAATATTAACATCAGGATTGGCTTCTTCCATTGCCTTTGCAGCTTTGTTTAAAATTTCCCCTATGTCTTCTGTTACCTTAGTAAGTTTATCCCACCGAGTATTCTGAGGTATATGAAATTGATACTTAGTTTTTTTGTTTTTTTTCAGTCCAAGTTTATTCTCTGATTTAATTTGTTCTTTTTCTTCCTCAAAAACGTCATTAAGCCGCTTAATGAACAATAAACCAAAAATATATTGTTTATAAGCTTCTGCATCAATTCCACCTCTAAGAATATTAGCTGCTGCCCACAAATGTTGTTCTAGTTCGTTTTGGGATATTTTGGGCTTTTTTCCATAATATTCAAGCAGTGACATGAGGTTCATCTCTATTTTTGGTAATGTTATAGTTAACTATGAGTTCTTAGACAATTCATCACAAGTTTACTAATTTCTGATCATTAACGATAGATCGCTTTTCTATTAATTGGTTAGATTATTAACTACTTTCATCCATCAACATGAATTGCTTCTCCTGTAATAAATGACACGTCACCATAATCATCAACTCCACATGATTTAAACTGGTTAATAGAAGTTCAGGGTTGGTACACGATATAGGGAACGAAATTAACGAAATTCGGTCAAATTACGTTTGTTAATTTCTTATTAAAACCAATCTCATTTTATTTCTTTATATATTAAACAAACAGTCCAATATATTTGGATCGAAACTCTTTTTTTCGATATGCCATTAGAACATATCGAGTAAAAAAAACCCTATCTAGCAATGGAGATTTGTTTCGGTGCCTTCAAACCCGATAGCAGCTGTACAAGCCGTAGTCTTGCTCAGTTTAATCTCGATGGGTATTTTTATACTTGGATATATAAATCATGAATTAAATCACAAACCAAATAATAATGATTCCGAGAATTCCAACGAATTCTCAATAAAACTAAGTGATTTGGAAAGCAATGTAGAATTCCTTACTCTTAAATCTGTAGAAAGTGACTATGAGATAATTTCAGGATACAGTTCTTATCAGAATCGATTAGGCAATTGGCGTGGCAAGGGAACTTATCGAGGAGTTTTACTTTCTGATATAATTGAAACCATGGGTGGAATTTCTTTTGGTGACCTAATCAAAGTTACTGCGGCTGATGAGTACTATCAATTTTATAATTATGACAACTGCTACCCTACAGGTGATTGGAAGATTATTCAGGGTGATATAATTCTAGCATATGAATACAATGGCACAAGGGTACCTAATTGGGTTGATGGGTTTCAAATAATAATGTTACCTGAAGATGGGGCATATAGTAATGAAGATCTTAATTCTAGCAACCCAATAGAGTTTCATGGGCAATCTGCAGGAGCTAGATGGGTGAGAAATGTTGCATCAATAGAAATTATTGAAACAAACCAGCTTAATACATTATATTCTGCTTCAATTCATGGAATGGAGAATAATTAGACTAATGAATAATTACCCTCGTTTAAAAATATCGTTAGCTATAGTTTTATGCTTAATCGGAGCTATTGCTGGAGTTACACTTGTTCTGTTAAACCAAGCGAATCAAAGCGAATCCTCATCATCTTTAATAATGAAAACTAAAGGTTTAATCAAGTTAGAGTCAAATGAAACATATTTTGAGTATTGGGCATTCATTCCCACAGTTCAGATTCAATTAAGAGTCAAGGGGTACTCAGATAGCACGATAATTTACATCTTAATACGTAATGTCAACTTTCGTCATATTCAAATAACAGGATTTAAGGAAAAGGTTGAAATTACACCTTTGAGCAATACAAGTATACTGTTGTGTCATACAATCACTAAAACCATAGAGGAAGATATAGAAATTGGTCTTAATCCACTTTCTTTAGATAATCTTACCTTTGCCGCTATTGGAGACACTCATGGTTACAATAATTACTTCTTAACTGCAATGAGAGAAGCTGCTAATAAAAATGTTTTATTTGCCCTCCATTGTGGAGATATGACGAGTTTTGGAACTAAAACTCAATTTCAGAATTTAATTAATATATTTGATCAGTCACCAATCCCCATATATACAACACCAGGAAATCACGACATAAAAACTGGACTTGAAATTTATTCTTCTTTTTTAGGAAATTCTACTTATTATTTTGATGTAAGTAGAGTCCGATTTGTCTCAGTTGATTCTTCTGGAGGGACTATTGACCAAACTCAGCAAAATTACCTGAGAAATATACTTTCGGAAGTCCCTAACCTATATAAGATAGTGTGGACTCATATTCCACCTTTTGATAATCTTACCAGCACTTCTCACGATTTTATCAATGACACTGATGCAAAATCTTTCTTATCTCTTCTTTCTTCATTTGAAGTTGACCTTTTAATCACAGGTCATCTTCATTTGTTTAATTATTCAACTATGGATGGTATTAAAATCCTCATTACAGGAGGAGGAGGAGCACCACTTTATACTTCTTCAACTCAAGGTGGTTTTCACCACTTCTCAATTATAAAGAAAAACACCACAGGGTTGTACGTAGATCCTATTCCTCTAAATATCGAAATAAATTTTCCACAGTTTGAGTTAATAAGTTCTAACGTATCCTATTTCTTCTCTTTAGATGATTTAAAGCTCTCAATTGACACAAATGGATATAGCTCTTTTCAGAATTATTTTGGAAATTGGCAAGGTTATGGTTTTTATGAGGGGGTCTCTCTTAGAAGTTTTATAGAATATATAGGTGGAATAAGTCCAAATGACATAGTTAATGTTCATGCTAAAGATGGGTATGAATACAATGTTACTTACTGGAATATCTATCCTAATGAGACATGGCGGGAACGCCAAGGCGAATTAATTCTTGCAATTTCATTTAACCATAGTTTAATTCCTGATTGGAGTGAAGGTCCCAGAATGGTCTTTCTTGCACCGGATAAGGCTTTTTCAAATGAAGATTATCGATTAACTTCCTACCCTGGTTTGGGATACTATAGATATCCTTCAGCAGGAAGTAGCTGGGTTACTAATGTAGATAAAATTACTATTATTGCCAATGGATTGGAGAATTTTTAATGTATGATAAAAATAGTACTGTCATCCAAAAATATTACTTTTCTACAAGAGATTTAGTGATTATTGCAGTTTTAAGCTCTGTAGGGGGAGTAATGAGTGTTTTCATAGGTTATCTCGGAAATTTAGTAAATAGTATAGTAGGAACACCTTTCGGGGCTGGTCAATTTCTTGCAGGTCTTCATCTTTTTTGGATTGTAATTTCTTATGGATTGATACGAAAAACAGGGTCCCCTACTTTAACTGGTTTAATTAAAGGACTTGTTGAGCTTTTCATGGGTAGTACTCATGGAATTGCTATTGTTCTTGTTTCAGGCGTAGAAGGATTACTTTTTGATGTAGGTATGATATTTGCCGATAATAAGAAATCCTATTTCTTTAATTGCCTCTCAGCAGGATTTGCGTCTGCTTCTAATGTACTTATCTTTCAAATACTTTTTTTTAGAAGCGTTCCACTTGAAATCCTCACTATAGTTTGGTTTGTAGCTTTTATCTCAGGGATTTTTTTCGGTGGAGCATTCGGTCTTGAGACATTGAACCTGATTATTGAAGCTAGTGTTATTCCTTCCTTAATTTATGAAATTCCTCTAGAAAAACCACAAAATACGATATGGAAGCGCTTGTTTAAGCCTAGATTACTTATGACCATAGGTGTACTTTTTCTCCTTGTTATATGGAGTACTTTCTATTTTGTTACTATTTATCAGGCTTTTCAAGATCCCTATTCAATTTCAGTTAATGGTCGAGTTAATAAACCATATACATTCCGTCTATCAGATTTTAATGCTAATATGACAACGATTGAAGCAGAATTGAAAGGAGATTATACATATGTTGCCGCTAAAAACTATACTGGAGTTCTCTTGGCAAGTGTTATCGATAAGGCTGAACCTAAAGATGGAGCTTCCCAAATCAAAGTTACAGCTAAAGATGGGTATTGGGTGGATCTTTCACTTCTAGATACATACAATAATTCAATGCTTCTAATAAAGGAATCTTCAGGGATACGGTTGATTGCAGGAAGCAATTTTGAGGGTGCTTATTGGGTTCGTAATGTAGTAAAGATTCAAGTGTTATGAGATCTAGTTTACATTGTTGAAAAGAAGTGACGAAGCTGTTAGAAGCACACGGCCTTCAATTTAGGTACCCTAACCGAAAAGAACAAATTCTTTCAGGGATTAATTTCAAAGTTCAACCAGGTGAATTAATATTTCTTACAGGACCTAGTGGGGGAGGAAAGTCAACCTTAGCTTACTGTTTAGCAGGGTTTATTCCCCATTATCTCCACGGAACCTTTTCTGGAACTGTAATAATTAATGGACGCCCAAATTCCGAAACCCCATTAAATGAAATTTCAGGTTGTGTAGGGTTAGTTCAACAAAACCCCGAAGACCAGCTTATTATGTTAAATGTGAAAAATGAATTAGCTTTTGGACTGGAAAATTTTTGTTTACCAACTAAAAAAATTCTTGAGAGGATTGCGTGGATTTCAAATATTCTAGGATTAAATCAATTACTGGATCGAGAAACACATAGTTTATCAGGAGGTGAAAAGCAGAAGGTAGCGATTGGAGCAATCCTAGCACTTCGTCCTCAATATCTTATATTAGATGAGCCTTCTGCGAGTTTAGATCCTCCATCTGCTGTAAAATTGTACAATTTTTTAAAACAGCTATGTTTACAGGAAAATATAGGTATAATGGTTATTGAACACCGAGTAAGGTATATCAATTTTGCTGAGAGAATTCTTTGGCTAGAAAAAGGAAAAAAAATCGTAGAATTGAGTAAAGAGAATATAATGAGGAAATTTATGAAATTATCTAAGGTAAATGAAGCAATTTCTCTAAAAGAAGATAAAAAAGAGCTTTTGACAATTAAAAAGTTGAATTTTTCCTTCTCTAAGCGACCTATTCTTACAGATGTAAACTTCAGTGTAAATGAAGGAGAAATTTTGGGAGTTATGGGTGCGAATGGATCAGGGAAAACCACCTTACTACGGTTAATTGAAGGATTGTTAGTAGCAGCTGACAGTAAATTTATTTTCAAAAATGAAGAAATTTCTCATACTGGAGCAAGTCAACGTGCAAAAGAGATAGGACTTATTTTTCAAAACCCAAATCATCAAATCTTTGAAAAAACAGTCTGGAAAGAAGTTATGATTGGACCTCGCAATTTTAAACTCCCAATAGATGAAGTTAGTAATTCTGCATCGGAATTATTAGACAACCTAGGACTATTAGAATACAAAAATACTTCTCCCTTTGGTTTAAGTCATGGGGAGAAGCGAAGGCTTAATGTAACTTCAATAGAAGTCTACAATCCTTCATTACTCCTTTTAGATGAGCCTTTTACTGGTCAAGATATAAATAATATTCAAAACATAATGAATATTCTTGAAAGGCGTAAAAAGCTGGGATTAGCAACAATTCTGGTATCTCATGACTCAGATATCATACATGCTTTCTGTGATAGAGCAGTTTTTCTAGAAAAAGGAAAAATCTTAGTAGATGCAACAATTGATAATTTCTTTCGGGAACTGGTAAAATTAGGAAAAAGAGATTTTGTTTCTCTTCCAATCAGGGAAGTTAGTTGATGATGTCATTAAGTTTCAGATATATCCATCGGAATTCCTTTATCCACCATCTTAATCCATTAACGAAGCTTTTAGTCCTAATCCTAATTTCTATCGACATCTTTATATTGAACTTCTCATTATTTAATCTCCAATTAACTATCGGTGTCTTTCTTTGCTTGTTAATTATTTTTAAGGCGTCTAAAATACAACTAAAAGTAATCTTAAGAAAAATTCGTTTTCTTTTTGTATTTTCTGGACTTATTTTACTTACTCAAGTGATTTTTGTTCCTGAAGGAACTCAACTTGGTTTTTTGATTCCAACCTGGATTCCATACATCGGAGGATCCCTACCAATTTCATACGAGAGCATCATACGGGGAACTATGATTGCATTTACTTTTTTGATTATAGTAGTAGGTAGCTTACTTTTTGTTTCAACCACTCATCCAGAAGAATTTGCTAATTCTCTTACTCGTATAGGCATTCCCTATCGGATAGCATATACCCTTACTCTCGCTCTTCGCTTAGTCCCTCTATTTGATGCAGAAGCTAATCAAGTAATGGATGCTCAACGTGCTCGTGGTATTGATACTCATACCAAGAGCCCTCGAGGAGTCATTAGACTGATGCGATTTACTTTCGTACCCATGGTTGTTTCTGCACTTTCACGAGTAGACTCACTTACAATATCAATGGAAGCAAGAGGATTTGGCTATCGTAAAAATAGAACGTATCTCCATAGAAGTAGGTTTCAGATTCGGGATGTTATAATTGTCTTGACAGCGATATTTCTTTCCCTAGGAGTTTTTCTTCTTAATTGAGAGTTTTATTATGCTTTTTGTGAAAAATAGTATTAAACAATGATTTGTCTCCATACAAAGTT
>JAEOTF010000423.1 GCA_016840025.1 Candidatus Hodarchaeota archaeon | reverse complement strand
TCCACAGCTTCTTCAAATGGTGGAGCTGCTGGTGCCTCTATGACTTCTTCCTCTGCTTCTTCTGGCTCTGGCTCTTCCACAGCTTCTTCAAAAGTGGGTGTTGCTGGAGTTTCTATGACTTCTTCAGGGGGTTGTTCGACAACTTCTTCTCTAGGTATTGCAGTGGGAAAAGCAGATATTTTTTGATAAGCAGCTATTGCATTCTTGCGAGTACCCCGGTCTTTATCGTTTCTGGAAACATCATCAAGTATTGGTAGGGCTTCTGGGTCCCCTAGGACTGATAATGAAACTACGGCCTCTTTTCTGACCTTTTTTTCATCATCATGTTTTACAAAATAAGATAGTATCTCAAGGCTTTTTTGCGTACGAACTTTTCCTAATTCATTTATTTTTCGAATCCGAGCTTTTTTGTCAAGTGCTTTTATTTCTTCAATTGAGTAGGATATTTTTTACACCTCATAGCTCAGTTTAATTTATCTCTTAGTTGAAATCATATAGGGGAATTATATTATTTAATATTGTAGAGTGAACCAATTTTGTATTAAAAAATACAGTAACATTTACGTATAGCTATTTGAATTCCTCTCTTTGGAGTAGTTAACCAAAAACCAATTAAAGGAGCCCTTCTAAGCATTTAAGAAAGTTTCCAGCTTTGGTGTTTTCCATTCAAATTCGGGTGGGATCAAATTCTCATAAGCTCGGATAATTAATTTTCGATATTCCTCTACATCATACTTCTCGTCTCCCTTCAACAATTGTCCGATTTTCACACGTCTCTTAGGATCTTTCGCTTGAACATCTGTTAGAATATATTGAAGTTTCATACCTGGTTCAACCTTTACGCCCATCGCCGCTAATTGCCTCGCTGCGATTGCTTGTCGCGAATTATTAACATACTCACTCGGAGCACGAGAAGGGCGAATTGTGATTATCAACTCCTCTGGAGGAACATTTCCTGCAGTTAGCTGTTCAATACACGCATTCATAGTCCATTTGGCACGTCTCACTTGAGTTCTAAATTGTTCCCTAGAGCGTGCACAAGCAAGGAGTTTTAGGAGATCTCGTTGAAAATTTTTGATGAAGGGCGGACTAGAAGACTGACGAATCTCAATGCCGCGTATCTTGAATGTCCCATCGGTTTTCAGTCCGTAATAACGATTTAATACCCCGATTTCGGGTTCCTGTCGCCGTGGAAGAAAAATGATCCAGTGATAGTTCGCAGCATGCTCTACCGGCAACTCGACCGTCTCTACAATATTTTGGCATACTTCTCGTATCAATTCGGATGGAATGGATTCTTCTGTGGGGTTTTTTAACCACACCGAATCAACTATCCCGGCGACTACTTCTAACCCTTTTTTTGCCGCGATCTGTTGGGTGAGTGTCAGTGCATTACGACCATAAGCAGAAATTGTCTCATGTGCCTCTATTCTACCAAAACGCGCATTTCTATATCCTTGATACCCAAAGCAGCATACTAAAAGCCATTTTAATACCTTTTGCCGCCGATCATAGTCAAGATGCAGCTTTCGTCTCGTCTTATAATATTGCCGCCGGTTCAAGATATTTTCTAGCGAGAGACCTACTAATCCCGATTTTTTGGTACAGATATGATATTCTGTGAGAGGAACTTGATGACCTTCATCGGGCGTACAACAACTGCAGTTGACTGTCTCGGGGGATACATTTTTGTGTACCATAATATTTGGGTACATTGAGAGGAAGTCCAATTCGGTCACATTTGTATGGAACCCTACTCGCGGGGAAAAGACTAATCCGCCGACGTCCGACTGTAGACTCCACGCAGGACGGAAAGATTCGGCGTCAGCCTTACGGGCAGGGATCAGGATATCACGCAGATATGCGGTTCGCATTTGCACAGCGGTGAGAGCTGTCCCAATTGTCCCCCGTGCTATACGCTGCGGATCACTCGACCCTAGCCGGACCAATTCTTGGATCCCTGAAAGGTTTCCGTCTTTCCACATGAAAGAGTTCCCAATATCATAATGATGTCGTCCTCCGTCGAAATAGATGCCATGTTGTGAATAATAAACCCGACCATAGGACATATAGCTGTGTCCACGATTATCTAAACTATGTCGTCGGGTATAACTACTCAAAGGACGGGAACCGCGCCCGATACATTGATGTCCTTCTCCCGTTCGTACGGCATGCTCGGCAATGATTGGTAAGAATGTATCACCGCCTCGTGTAAATAAGATATCGGGATCATGTTGTTGGATGTATTGGATACAATCATGAATGATATTTTTTTCATCCTTATCCTCAAAAACAACCGCTCCCTCTCCTAGGTCGACGATTGATGGTCTCACAAGTATTTTTGTTATTTTTCCTCTCGAGAAACGAGGTTCCTCAAATGTCGGTTGAAAATAAAGAAGACGAAATGGAACTATCTCATACTCCGTCTCCTCATAGGTCTCTAGAAGCTCCCACTTCTTCAGTTGTCCATTTGTAACCTCAATTATAGCATAGGCATAGGGAAAGAGTTTCGTCTGAAAGCAGAATTGTTGCCACAGGCTTAAGTCTGTGTTGTGTAAATAGTCGCCCCAATACTTCCGCAAGTCTTCATAGGTGCGTCGGATTTGACGGGGATTGACCCGAAGACACAAGACAACTGAAGGTTCCGAATCATGAATAGAGCGGTATTTTAACGCCTTTTCTGTGCTTTCAATCTCTGGATGGCTTAAGACTTGTCTTACGGTCTGTGGGTCGTTCTTTGTGAGGTAAAATTCAGCGGTAAGAGGATAAAATGCGCGGACGACTTCATTCCCTGTAAGCCAGTACGTATAGACCCCCCAATCTGTAGCTTCAACCTCATGGAGCCAAGCGCGTAGGCGGGGCATTTTCGACAGGATCCAATTTATAATAAACTTTTACTTGTTATTGTTCCCCTGTTCAACGGCTTGCGTTCTTTCTCTCTCTAACTTAGCTATTTTCTCCTTCAGCTTTTGTATCTCCGTCTGCTGCACGACTAACATGCTCATCACGACATTATCGAAGACGATCGGGCGAGTGTTGGCTGATGCAGCATCGGCGAGTTGGAAGGCATAAAGCCACAGTTCGGCGAAACTAGCACGATGTTGCTCGCGAAGACGGTTCGCATAATGGACTTGCCAGAGCGTACGTTCTTTTTCGAGCATCCTTCGATAAGAAGGTAGAGTTCTGCCCATAGTGAATCACAACACTTCGGCTAAGGTAGTTTGTTTCTTTCCAGCCTGTAGTTGACCGAATTTTGTTTGTACAGGGGGACCGCCTTTTTGCACACTAAAAAGGAGAGAATAGTCTCGTGATGTATTCTTTGAGGTTGGTGAGACCTCAACACGGACAATATCAGTCGCCGTATGGGCAAGAAACGTTCCGCCCAGCGGCTTCTGACTCCTTGGTGCACTTTCGGCTGTCATCAACCCAATCAGATCATACTGGATAATTAGTCTTTTTAACTTCCCCAAAGCTCGCGTTAACTCGAGGATAGGGGATGTAATGGTTAAATTGTCATACTCAAGATATTTTAAGGCGTCATCCGATAAATGAAGTGATGAAATTTGGGGTAGTAGGATGATACGCATGTTTTCATTCTTATCGATCAATCGTGGCAGTTTTTGAGTAAGAATTTCGGTTATTTGATGATAATTAAACGCCCGCGCCAACTGAATCCGTTCTAATAGGGCGAGTGGATTCAGCCCACGTTTCCTAGCTTCAACAGCTATCTGATAGTATGGAAAAATAGTCGTACTATCAATGAAGACAAGGTCGTAATCGGGGTTATTTGCCAAGAGTGCGACTGTAAGCTGAGTGATTAGCGATCGTGAGATAGAGCGAGGTAATTCTCCCTGGATTAGAATTAAACTCCCTGGATATAATTCAATCACCTCATCCAAGTGAGGAAGACCGAGGTGAAAGCCCTTCTTCAATTGTTGCTGTCGTACACCCGCAGATAAGAAAGTAGTCGGATAAACTTCACGATATTGATAGTCCTGAATCATTCATAATCATTCAAAAATAAAATCGATACTAGGTCTTATTCGTACAATGTGAGAGAGGTCACCGAAGATGATATCGTTACTAAATATGCATTCAAATGTTTCAAACATAGGCATTTGCATATATTATCGCAATACAATATCAGTTCTTATCTATATAGTCTGTCAGAGCCTTGCTTTTGTCTTTAGGGGGACGTATTAAGATATGACCTGTAATTGTGATTTACTTGGGATTCATCAATTAACCTCGCAATGCGAGGTATTCTGGGCACAATTTACAAATTACTGTATTGTCGTATCGTTGGATCAAGTTTAGGTACTCCTCTACCGAGTTGGCGTGCTGTAATAGGCGGGTTAATGCCATCTTGGCAGCTTTATCTTCCACGGGTTCAGCTTCAGCGGCGTATAATAGTACGGTAGCAACCAAGGACTTACCCTTTTCCCGGGGGTCTGTCTGCAAGGGATCGTTTAACCGTCTAACTATTGCTTTCGCGCGTAACTGGGGATATTTATACACTGGTAAGGGGCCAAACCACACGTTCTCTGGCGTACTATTTCCTAAGAGAGTTACTAAAAAGACCCCAATCGAGAGGAGGTCTAACTCTTCCGTCGAGTCAAACGGTTCAAACTGGTTGTCTTCCAAGATTAATTCTGGGCCAAGCACGGCGTTCTTATAAATAAAAAGACCCATATTCTGGGGTGTTTGGTTATAAATTCTTTTTTGGGCTTGGGAGAAAAATTCTAATCTATTTACAAAATTTAAGAATAATAACAAGAGGTTCAAGATTTTGGGGCTTAATTTTGGTTTTACGGTCACCATCATTTGCTTTCTTCACACCATTGGTCATATCTTAAGTAAATTATTCTTCCCCTCATATAAGAGGCTTATGGGACAGTTTTTGTTGTACAGTTTTCACCTCCCTCCTCCTGAGAACCTCAGGCCTTTAGGTACTTAGGCGCTATCGGCAAAGTCGTATGTTTGAACTTGATAAAATGAATTCAGTTTGTTTGCTACCAACTCTTTATACTGGGGCGTAATCCTGTAATATAAGACTTTTCCTTGCTTATTTTTCTCAAGGACTCCTAATTTTATCAATTTTTTTAGGTGGTAGCGCAGATTCGACTTACCAAAGCTTGTTTTGATTTGGAGTTCTCTAATTGTGTTACCTGACGTCTGATTTAATGCTTGCAGAATCATCCGGGATTTCTGATTCAGAAGGGCAAAATAGGTGTGCTGTATTTCTGTTGATGGGGTTTTTGTCTTTAGATAATATGCTACATATTGACCAAATTTCACGCTCTTCACCAACCCATAGGCTTCTAACACGTCCATATGCCATAAAAAGGTGGACATGCTACATCTTAGGGTGCGTTGGAGTTTTCTCAGGTGCACTATCTCCTCACTACTTAAAATATCTAGAATTTGGGTTCGATAGGTATTATTATGAAGGTCATGTTCATTGATCCGCCCCCACCATCGTCTATAGGAAATAGCAGCAAGAAGACCTATAAAAAGTTTCTGAAGCTTATTAGATAGATTAAGAGACATATTATTTCGGTTTTTTCGTTGCGAAAGCAGTTTGGGGAGAGACACCACTAATAAAAGAGGAATAGACAAAATTAGCAGCGCATTAGCAAATAATGAAATTAAGGCTTTAGTGGGAATTTCAATTCCTAAAATCGATGCAGAGCGATTCGTTTGACTGGGCTCAGATGTAATTGGAGTGGAGGGATCTGTAGTTTGAGGAGACTGATCAGTAGTTTGAGTGGACGGATTTTGTTCCTGAAAGTGAATATAGATAAATTTTCTCAGATTTGACTCGTCATCGTCGACATCCACCCGGATTCTTGCGATTTCTGGCACTGAGATCTTCTTTAAGTGGACACTTGCTACCCCGCCCACAAACTCTATCATAACATTATCATCATCATTTTCAATGAACGAGCTGGTATTGGTTCTAAACTCCGCCATTATTCCACTTTCATCAACTAAATTAGATTCAGAGTCTCTTAATTCGGCTATGATTTGAACAGAACTAATATTGTTGCCTATGTCGACTTCAGTGGCATTGGCTTGTAATTCTAGTACCCACTCGTCTTGATTTGGATCACTTATACCCGTGGTTACTGGAGAAATCATTAGTAGACTAACAACTATTGTTTGAAAGACCAATACGCCAGTCAACCACGAGTTTCTCATTCAATCACCAGGAGTTGGGTTCGTACGAATAGTTTGTTAATGTTAAAGAATAAAAAAAAGATAGAAAGGGGGGAAAAATAGAGGACAAGCATTACTTACCTTTTCGGAAGCGAATACCAATGAGGGGTAGAGATAGTAAGGCTAATAATGTGAACCAAACCTCAAATCCGGGAACATCACTGAGTACATCTGCACCTGATGTAAGTACATTTACACCCACCTTAGGATCCCAGTAAATATTAACAGGGGTAACTGCAATGAAGGAGAAGTATATTTTCATACAGGATTCTCCTTCCAAAAGATCATCCTCGTCTTGAGATCCATCAGCAAGTTGAGAATTAAGTACCTGTATTTCTTGCCCATCTGCTAAAGCTGTTTCTTTCCATGAGAAAAAGCCTTCGAAATCCGAGGTGTCTAAGCTGATTTCTTGCTCATTGGTGGTAAGCCCTTCTTCCTCTTCAGAAGATTCTTCTTCAATTTCCTGTTCCAATTCCGCCTTAACTTTGGTCATTAAGGCTAAACTAGACGCATTTGAGGTATAAGCATAGTTATTAATTTCAACATCAATTTTAACTGCATTAGGCGTCAATGTGAAATTTTCTAAGTCCAAAAAGGCTCCTGCGATCCTTAAAACAACTTTAAAGACAAGATCATCTGTGGTTGCTGTAAAAACATGAATGTCGACATTGTCTACTGTTTCAGTTGTATAACCTAGCGGTTTCCAGCCTGATTCGCCAATTTCATAAACGGAAAGTTCTTCGCCGTCTTGATACCCGTTTCCTGTGGTATTTACATCAAGGTATTCAATGATTTCTTTGAACTCTACACGAAAACGAACATCGGACTTAGTTGACCCGGTTTCGGACTTGTATCTAAGTTCAATTTCAAGTTCTTCGTCTTCTTTCGTATCAATATCTAGTTCAACTTCATCCTTATTATCGCCTTCTTCTAGTTCTGCCTCTATTTTAATTCGATCGTCTTCGACGTCAACATCAATTTCCCGTTCACTTTTCCACTCGTCGTCTTCATCTTCTTCGTCTTCGTCATTCTCAATCTCGTCTTCGTCATTCTCAATCTCGTCTTCGTCATTCTCAATCTCGTCATCTTCATCTTTAAGAAGATCATAACCACTAGCACTCCATAAGGAGATCAATGGCGCCGCAAAGAGAATTAAAAGCAAAAGAAGCAAGGACAGATATTTTATGTCATTTTTCAACTTCATTTGTCATTTTCACCTTTTTTGATTTCATTACAAGATTACTTCTTTTGGTCATAAAAGATATTTATGGAACACTTTTTGTCTGTTAAGTCAGGTATAACCAAAGTTTCTTGAAAGATGAAAATCCTTCATTTAATAGGTTATTATATGAAAAAGTATAATTTATTAATAAAAAGTCAAGAATTATTAGGCTTAAATGTTTTTTTAGACGCTCCTAATGACATTATTTATTGTGGGCTAACATTTTCAAGGCTAATATTGCCAACATAGCTTATTTTAACGACTTCACGAAATTGCACTGCTATTAATAGAGTTTCCAAGCTAATTATGAAACATTGAGAATCTAGGAGAATTAAGTAGGAGCAACGTTGTGGAATACTTATGATCAGTTGGAACTCGAAACAAGGCTATTGTTTAATGTTAGAATTTTGAGAACTCTGTTAATATCTTCTTAGGCACAGGATTTTCGTATTTTAGACTTATTTCTCTTGTTGTTTGTAATTTTTTGCATAACTTCTCAAAATCAGTATCAGTTGTTATTATTGATTGACAGCTTGACAATAGCGCCCCTGCTAAGTAATAACAATCGTAGACATCATGATTAAGATTTTTTGCTAATTCAAATGCTTGACCAATAGCATCATAATCCAACCCAAAATACTGAATATTTGGATTTGCGTGTATAAAATTTAAAATAACTTCCTGTGCTTCAATTTTATTAAATTCCCAGTGTTTTGTCATAATCCAATGAACACGAAAAGGGACAACATCGAGAACCATGAGTTTAAATTTCCCTCTTAACCCCTCAGTAATTAGCGGCTCAATATAAGGATAGCCCGGGTGATCTTCCACTAGATTTATTGCATAACAGTTGATATCAACTAATTTCTTAATCATCGTGTTATTCTTCAAAAGTTACTTCCCCTGTCTTAAAAAAAGCCCGTTTATCCCATTTGGAACCGTATTTTAGCTTTTTTATGGGCTGTATGACTGGTTTTAAGAGAATTTTGCCTTGAGATTCTTCAACATTCAATTCATCTCCAGGTAAAATGCCATATTTTTCACGTAAATCCGTTGGAATAGTGATACGACCTCGATCATCAACTTTGATTTTTTCGCCCATTTGGTATTACCCATCTTTTGTTACCCATTAGATTATTTATACTTTATGTTATTAATTCTAGAGTAGAATATCTTCATAATTAGGCAGAATTATTGTTATCTGACTTATCAGAAGGCTTTATTGGATCAGAGTCCTTTACTGTCGTTATTGTTGCTTTGAAGGATACAAATGTTCTTTCTTCTATTATCAAGTGCTGCATTAACTCACTACGTTTATTGGAATAAATGATTTGCCCATTCTTAATTACAAGTAGTTCGCCGGGAACAAATGATTCCCAGATTTCATCTGTTAGCGGGTTAGTAGCCACAATAATGCCTTTTTGGTCCGACGGTTTAATATTGCTAAGATTAATATTCCAGTCTTCGTCAAGCAACTGAATCGTGTCAAATGGCGGCTGACGTCTTACGAAGTAGAGACCTTTATACCCTATTTTATCAAAATAACAAAATAAATGCGTTCCATCCGAAAAAATGCAGTTTAAAGTTCCTTTCGCTTGTCTATTAATCGTTTCTAGTGTCTTGGCAAGCCACGCAAACTCCTCTTCTGTCCATTCTCCAATATTTCGTTCCGCGATTTTGTCAAGCAGGTGACAAAAGCAATGTTCTGAATCGGTAGTGCCAATGGGTTTGAATCGACCTAGTGGTAGGTCGCGATATTTCCTCAATGTCCCGTTATGAGCAAAAGTATAATCCTTCCCATTACATTCACGGAGAAATGGATGAGTGTTTTTATAGGCTAGTCCAGAGATACTGGCTTTTCGTACATGTCCAATAAAGACGGAAGAGTACAATTCCGCAAAATTCATTAAAAATCGCGATAATTTACTTTTACCTACGGTCAACTGTTCCTTAACAACTTGTGCTGATTCATCAGGATACCAGGCTAATCCCCATCCGTCGGGATTGGCGTCTCCTCTCTGTTGAAAACCAATAAAAGAGATTTTTGGATTTACAGGAAAATTAAATCCCATACCTAATAATTCGCACATAGTTATTGCTCCAAATCAATACTCATATCTTCTTTGCTGAAATCTTTTAAAGCGTCAATTTCGTAAATAATACCCTTTTTTGGAATTTAGGGTTAATGAACCCCACTTTTTCGTATAATCTTAATTTCTCATCCATTAACAGTTCTTTTTTTAGAAAAAATGCATAAATAGGGGATATTTTTCCCTGATTGCCTGAGTAGTAAATCCGCATTCTGTCATCTTTTCTTAATGATTTTGTATTTTTTCTCTGTTGCAATAATAATTTTCAAAGGTACTTCTTGGATCACAAATTCTTGTTCTAATGAAGAGAGAGCAATCCAGTCTTCTTGAGATAATACAAGGAAATTTCTGATGGTATCTTGTGGGAAACGTTCAATATTTTCGACAAAAAACTGGCGAAGACGGATCTGAGAGATGCCAGTGTAGATTTTTGTTATTTCTTTAACTCGTTGAGGGGTGAAAGCTTTAATTTCATCCCATTCATATGACTTTCCTTTCTTTGAGATGATATCAGGTCTTAGTTTAGCAATATTCGGAATTTGTTTAAATGGGCTCTTATCAATTGAGATAACAACTCTATCAGATTCATCTTGATAAATTGTCAAGAGAAGCTTCAAGAGTATCTCTTCATTCATTCCTAGCCCTACTTTAACTTGGTAGAAATTCTAATGTTGTTGCAGAGATTAAAATAACTTGAACTTCATTAAGGATAAATTGAACAATTCCATAACTCAAGCCTTGAAATTGCCATCGTGGAATTGCCCAAAAAAGCTTGGTAGGAATCCCTTTTTTATGTTGGACGAGGATAAAGTTCCGGGCAGCAGGCATACGCCAAAAGAATTTAGCAAATTCCTCAGGATCATGATAAGCTGTTTCAGGAATATTATCGAGGAGAATTAAAATCTGTTGCTGATTATTCGTCAACAAAAGGTAATCAATTTCTTGAAGGAATTCGAAATTCTCATCAATGGTGGTTTTTCCATAGCCTAAATCTTGGAAGTACTGGAAAATACGATCACGTGAATTTTTTAGGGGATATCTTTTGATATACTCTGAACTCTCGACCATCATTTCCACAACTCTTGGTTGAGGTTCGTAGGAAATTTTCTACATACAAGCATTTATTCATCTTCTCAATAAAGATTTCTGATTGAATTAAAATTAGATTGCCTAAGTGTTTTACTTCTCAAATGAATTTATTTTTTCGCAACCAATAAACTTGGTTAATTCTTCATATTCTACGCCAAGCGGTGGGATCAGCGGTTAATTTTCTCTGTGCGACTGCTTCAACAATTAATGGAATTACTGCGTCTCTTAGTTGGATAACAGGGTCTTTTAGACCAGAGAGATCTTCTCGTTCTAGTTCAATTTCAAGATTCTTGAGAACTTTCAGTATATAGAGCAAATGGAGACGTAAAATCTCACATCCATGGCAAGAGTCTACTTCTAGTTTTTCTGTGCCTGTTGCTACTGTATCAGCGAGTGTACGTACTAATTGACGACGATCCCACTCGGTTGCTTTCTTGAAATTCACGCAATCACTACAGATGGCTAAGGATTGATCATAGCAACTGCTACAGATTGCTCGTTTGCAGCGTAAACAGAAAAGGATCGCGGTTTCTTTTTCACAACGCCCACACTGCTCATTTATTTTGGCATTCATAATATATACTACCTTGATTCTACTTTCAAACGCGGTTCTAAAAGGGTGTTAGTAGCTTTTTAGTTTATAGATATTTATCTACATAGAATTTATAGACATAGAATAATTATCTCGAATCGTATTTCAATGTTAATTACAGAGGATAGGAATGACGAAAGATGAATGATTCAGAACTTCAAGATCTCATGAATGCATTCGAAAAAAAAGGAAAAGAGCCTGATCAACTTACAACCACCTTTAACTGTTTGAATTGTGGGACTTTTTGTTGTTCAGGCCCATCGGTGAAACAAACTCGTTTTCCTCCCCACTCCATAGCTTTTATACGCCATCTAGCAGGTAAAGAATACCTACAACACCTTCTCGATAAAAAGATCTTTAACATCCATATTGGTGAAAGTACGCAACTACCAATTTTCACTCTTGATATAGAGTTCTGTCATTTCCTTGCAGTACCATTAAATGCAGAGATACAAAATAAT
>JAEOTF010000422.1 GCA_016840025.1 Candidatus Hodarchaeota archaeon | reverse complement strand
GACGTTTATTTTGTGAAAAAGAAGTGGAGCTTAATAGACGATTATGCAAAGACATGTATCTTGATGTTGTTTCCATTAATAAATCAGACATTATCAAAATTGGAGGAGAAGGAGAAATAGTTGAGTATGCAGTTAAGATGAAAAGGATGCCTAAAGAAGCAATTATGATGAGGCTTCTTGAAAAAAATAAGGTTAACAACAAACTAATTGACAGAATCGCACGAATCATATCAAATTTCCACCATAAGGCAGAAACAAATAGGGAGATAAGTGAGTTCGGTTCTTTGTCGATAATAGATAAAAACTGGTTGGAGAATTTTGAGCAAACATGGGAGTTTATCGGTGAAACAATACCAGTCGAAGATTTCAAGCTGATTCGTGAAAGAATCGATGGATTCATTAAGAGAAACTCTTCTTTTTTTGAGAAGAGGATAACTGAGGGGCGAATTAGGGATTGTCACGGAGATATACGTTTACGTAATATTTTTGTTACAGACCACATCTACATTTTTGATACTATTGAATTCAATGCCAGAATTAGGTATTCTGACGTTGCCTCCGATATTGCTTTTTTAGCTATGGATTTAGACTTTAAAGGACGAAAAGATCTATCTAAATTCTTTGTCAAAAGATATATCTTTTATTCTAAAGACCAAGATTTGATTAAACTTCTTCCTTTCTACAAATGCTATCGAGCTTATGTGCTCGGGAAAGTTGCCAGTTTCAAACTTAAGGATTCTAACATAGATTTTAATGAAAAAATTGTTTCAAAGAAAGAAGCAAAAGCATACTTCAAATTAGCTTCCACATATTCAAAGATCCTTAACTGAGTCTGCCCTTGATTCATGTTTGAATTGTCCATATTTAAGAGAGACAGGTGATAGCATGGTTAAGGTGAAAATATCTTCGATTTGGGTCCTTTAGAATTGAATTTTGAATTGTTCAGCTACGTATTCAGGGACAAACACTGTTCCCATAATTATTGGCTTTTGATGGCAATCGCTTCCACCAGTCATGATTAGTCTCTGTTTCTTCGCAAACTTTACGTAATGATTAGTCGTTGAGGCGTCATTTCTAGAATGCCAACACTCAACTCCATCAATATACGGCAGTATCGACTCTTCTATTATCTTTGTCTGTTCATCTAACGAATTAGTCAGCTTAACAAGTGAGGTTCCATAAGGGTCATTGGGATGAGCCAATACTGCTATTCCTCCTGCATTTCTCACAAGCCTAGATGCTTCTTCAATAAAAATAGGAAATTTTGGAACATCACATTTTACTAGATACCTATCAAAAGCCTCTTGCTTTGTTTTAACAATTCCCTTTTTCACCAAATAATTCGCTATGTGAGGCCTTCCAAGCACTCCATCAACCGAGTCTCGGATCTCCTTCAAATCATTCCTCATAAACTTTTCAATTCCTTCTTTTTCGAATTCTGAATTAACTTTATTCAAGATTTTAGCTGCCCTTACTTCTCGATATTTCCCAATTTCGCGCAGTTTTTTTGTTAATTCCTTATTTTTTGTATCAAAAAGATAACCTAATAAATCCAACGAGATAGATCCACCCTTGCAATATTTAGGATGAGAGAAAGTTACATTCAACTCGACACCAGAAATATAATGAATTCCATTCTTATATGCCAAGTTTATAGCTTTATCTTGACAATCAATCGAATCGTGGTCCGTTATTGACATTAATCCTATTTTTCTAACTTTAGCTTCTCGAACAATTTCTTCAACGGTCAAATTTCCGTCAGAGCAACTTTTTGAATGAATATGCAAATCGATTAGAATCATGAAGAAGGGGTCAACTACTTTTTTTTCACGCCTATTATGTACCAGTCTTCAGGAAGATCGTATTCCGTGTCAACTGTTAAATGCACTATTTCAAGTTGAGGGCATCTCTTTTTCAAGTCATCCAAGTCAACAGGTTCAAATTTCTTCTTGTTGTTAAGATAAGCCTGTCTAGTCAAAGCGTTCGATTCATACTTCTCTTTGGTTCTTCTCAGAATCCTTGTTATGGATGCGTGTTCAGAGCAGTGGGTTTGAAGTATATAAAAAGTCATGTTGTGGTTTGCAGCAATCTCTGCAGCACGTCTTCGTAGTTTCTGTGTGACAAAGGTAGCATCTAATATTATCCCTTTACTCTTTTTTGCAAGATCATCTGCTTTGCGAAACATCTCATTATAGACAAGCTATCGTTTACTCATGTTTGCCGCAATTTTTTCATCAAAGATGTCTTCATTCTTTAAAATCTCTAATCGAATCAAATCTGTTCGAAGAATTGGATAGCCCTTAATTTTTGAGATTTCCTGTGAAGTTTCTGTTTTCCAAGTACCTGGAAGGCCACAGGTAATAAGCAGGATATGTGAATCTATTTTTCTTCTAACAAATTTAGTAAATGCTTCCCTCAATTGAATACATCCTTGTTTCTCTGTTATTAAGTTAAAAGAAAACAAATTAAATCTTCGCTTCAAAAAAAACTACAACATGAAGAGGAATATGAAGCGGATTGGGAAGATGTCTATTCTTTTTCTCTGGAAAAATCCATGATTATGTGGTTGGAAGATAAATTTTAATTAATTTATGCGTTTTACAAGTTTCTACCTATTTGAAGAGCTTTTTTAAACAGGTTTTTTCTTAGCGCTACAGGATGTTTCACAGTATTTTCGGCTTTTAAAGAGGCAACAACTTTTATTCCCCAATAATGTTCAAATCTACCTTTTATCCATTCAATTATATTGTCATAAGCTTCAGGCTTGTTCCACTCGTAAGTAAGTATAATCACTGCTTGAACAGCTTTGGGAAAACGATCCTTGTGATGATGTCTAGAGTAGTAAATGAGTCGGTCAATAAAGAGTTTAGCACGAGAACTAACGTGATCATAATAGATAGGAGTCCCAAAAACAAGAACATTCATCCTCTCTAAAAGAGGATGAAATAGCTTCATATCATCTTCAGGACCTTTTATTCCATAGGGTTTATCTTGATCATCTGCAATCAACGGCTTTATATTAAAATCTCCTAAACATCTCAATTCTGTCTCATAGCCTTTCTCCATAGCGCCCTTCAAAACTTCTCGCGTTAATATAGCTGTGTTTCCAGAATTATGGGGACTACAGACAATCCCTAAAACTCTTTTTGAGGTTTCCATATATCTTCATCTCTTCTAAACAATTTTTATATTTACTTTTGTGAAGATAAAAGCTTTAAAGAAACATTAGCAAGTTTACAAAGAAAGATTAAGGATTAGAAAAGATGTTCTAGATCTTTAATTTGTAAAAAAATATTGCGTTTTCTGTGAGTTGATTACTAACTTCTTTATAACCAAGCTTTTTTATGTTACTAATTTTTTCTGCTACAAGCTTAACGGCAGTAGGTTTATTTCTTAACTCATCTTTTAATTTTATATTGTGATTTTTATCTACGCCTAACCAAGGAGCATCTGTTTCTAACATCATTTGTTCCAATGGACAGTGTTTCACAATCTTTTGTACATTTTTGCTTTTAAGTAATAACGTATTAAAAGAAATATACCAACCATTATCAATCACCTGATCCAAAGCTGAATATTTTGTAAACATATGTAAATGCGCCCGCTGAACCTTAAGCCCTTCTAATATTTTTATGGTGTCTTCCGTAGCATCACGACTATGTATAACTAAGGGCAACTCAAACTCTTTAGCTAAGGCAATGAATTTTTTAAACAAAATCTTTTGTTTTTCTTGCCACTCAACTTCTTTTACCCAATTGTAATCAAGACCTGTCTCTCCAACGCCCACAATATTGTCTTTATTTAATTTTATCTGATTAAAATAATCTTCAATCTCTTCATCACTAAATTCCTTCACGTACTCTGGATGGATGCTTACCGTAGCATATACAAAATCTTTATGCTGATCCACTAATCGCATGGTTACCTCAAAATCTTTCGGATGGGCACAAGACGTAATTACTGCCTTTAACTGCTTTTTACATTGTTCAATCACTAGATCTCTATCTTTATCATAATCAGATTGTTCAAG
>JAEOTF010000421.1 GCA_016840025.1 Candidatus Hodarchaeota archaeon | reverse complement strand
ATAATCTAAGTAGAGTTTAGTATCAGCTAGGTTTGATCCTGCCAGACAAAGCTTTTCTATGCTAGGGATATCCACATCATCAAACCATATGAGCTTAGTCGCCTGTGGGTTTGACTCATGTAGTTCCTTTAGGATTTCTGGAGAGATTGTTGCTTCAATGATTGCCCAAGACTTATCGAATAGTACTTCGCTTAGCTTGTTTGCTATGTGATTTGTGATTAACTTCTTTACCCCTCTGGATTGGGAAGGGCCTAGGACAGTCATGAAGGTGTTTTTCTCGGAAGTTTTGATCCAAAATGTTGCTTCTTCTGTTACAGGGTTTTCAACAACTTTACGTTTATAGTAGCGCCTACGCACGAAGTCCTTACTGTAGATTCCTGATAGTAGGTCTTCCCTTGGCTTAAGATCTAAAATTTCAGTCATCAATTTTATTGTTTCGCCCTCATCAGTTTGATAGATTTCCTCTTCTCGAAAATCGTTGAGTCTTTGAGTCGCTGATTTCAGGTCTAATTTTTCCTTTATCATGAAGATCTTAGCTGCTAGAACTAACTTCCATCCCTCACGAAAGATCCATTGAACAAGTTTCTTTTTTTAGAACTTCTTTCCCGTTTAGTTTAATAATATTCATATAAATAAATGTTGAAAAAATACGATCAATACCTTATCAGAACCCGCTGAAAACTATTCACGTTCGGTTCCTTCGAACTTTCCAACTATTGTTTTTTCGATTAAAATCTAAAAACCTATCTTACTATAACCAGCCATAGTTAAAAGAAAATTTATGATACTATTTTCTCTTTCTTCCATGAAGTATTTGCCGTGAAAGATTTGTCTGATGTTTTTTTTCAACTTCTCTTTCCAAGTCTATTTCCATGACTTCCGCTATATTCACCAAACGAATGAATACGTCTGCCAACTCCTCAGCAAAGCCTTTCCAATCTTCATCTCTAACCGCTTCAGATGCTTCAGAAACCTCACTATGTAATCTTAGAAGCATAGTGTCAACATCGCTCCTCTTCCAACTAAAACCATGTTCAACAGCATACTTAGTAACCTTTTGTTGCCACTCCTTTAGACTTCTCATTGTTTTTCACTTCATCTAATTGTACATTATATCTAATAATCTACATTTCTTAGGTTTTAAAAAATTTTTAATGTAACATATAAAGCCTTGTAAAGAAAGGGTTAAGAACAAATATTGGAAAAGAAATCCAGAGAAAGCGAGGACGCGTTAGATGGATCCATCAATTTCTCTAGAATCAGCTTAAGCTTAATCTTTCATCTCTCAATCTTTCTAGTCCCTATCTCTTTTAAACCGTATGTGCTCAAAGCTGTAGTGTATTATCCATTGAACCTTTGCTTTTTACTTCAAGAACACCAGATCGTGGAATGTTCAGTTGTAACTGGTCACTGAATTCAGTAACATAGGCTCCCGTAATCTTCACCACGTCATCAACATTCACCGAATCTATCTGCTGTTCCCATAATGTAAGATTTATTACACCTGTATCGTCTTCTAAACGTGCATCTGCGACAGAGCGCGGTCCATACCTGGTTCGAACGTTTCTCGGTTCAGATTTAGCTATTACTTTTCCTTCTGTTGATACCATGCTCATCCCGAGATTTATTTCCTTTATTTTCAATACTTATCTGCCTCCATGAGGGTACTGTTTACATATCTTTAGTTAATTAAAAGATTATTGTGGTTTTATATCTTTACTTTAGCTTGTATATAATCTTGGCTAGCTAAAATGAAATGTGTACTCAATTCAACTCCTTTACTTCTATCATTATTACTATGTGTAAGCATTATTAATCTGTAAGGAATAGTTAACTATTTATATTAACTACATGTACGCGTTATTTATTTTTATGTAATGTCTCAAACTATTATTAATGCGCGCTATACTATTTTTCTTATCTGTTTAAAATTAGTTATTTAATCCTAAAAACCCATTACTCATATTCTATCCACTCGCCACCGTCTTTCCAAGTGTAAAACAATACCCACCAAAGCATCCGAGCTTCTTCAGTGTTTTTTCGAATATTTTTCTTTAAACAATATGCATCATAGTATCTCAATAGTTCCTCTGGAGAGAAGTTTTTGAACTCCACTTTCCTAGACATTTGCTCTTTTCTCTTTATTCTTGAATAAAGCCTATGATCTGCATTTGTTCTCTATATTCTTTTTATTTTTTAACTATTATTTTCAACATGTTTCAATTTTTTTCGTTTCAATGTATTTTGCATAATCTCTAAGTAATTTCGTGTTTTTTCTAGCTTAAGCTTGCTGATATCACAGATGCGAGAAGCGTACCTCAGGAATTAGAGCGAATTGTTCCGGATCTCCCATCGGTTCCGGTTCAGCCGATCCTCCTTGCGTCTGCCGACGAATACGGCATGTTTGAGCACTTCAAACGATACCATTGGGTTCTCAAAATTCATCGGTATCATGACCGTGATGATCTGTTGAACTCTCTGGGCGACAAAGTTATTATTCCTGCCGAAGATAAAGCCAAGGAACAGCAAAAGCGGTAATTCCAGTATTTTGCGTTTTAGTGCGCGCTTAAGGAAAAGACCCTCGTACACCTGTGCCACACCACCCGTTAT
>JAEOTF010000420.1 GCA_016840025.1 Candidatus Hodarchaeota archaeon | reverse complement strand
TCACTTGAACCACCGAGGTATGTAGAAAACACGAGTTCATTCCCAGTTGCGTTCAATTGTGTCACAAACCCATCCCTAAATCCACTTTTTGTATCATTGAAGGCATTAAGGGTGGGAAAATCTGAGGATTCTGTATATCCAGTAATGTAACAATTTTTGTCCATATCCACAGCAATCGCGGTTCCCCACTCATTAGAAGATCCACCGATATAGGTACTATATACGAGCTTTCCAGTTGCATTCAGTTTTGTTACAAAGATATCATAGGTTCCTCCTCCATGTGTATCGTTGTAAGCGTTATAGGTGGGAAAATTAGTAGATGATGTTTGTCCAGCAATGTAACTGTTTCCTGCATCATCAGTAGCAATATCTTGCGCTTCATCCCAATCACCACTTCCTCCAAGGTATGTACTAAAAAAAAACCACTGCGGATCAATAATAAGCGGTTGGTTGGGATCAAAGTGTTCAACAAAGAACCCATAACTCTTGATAAGGGATTCTTTTGAAACAAAATACGCTGGAATAGGTGTTCTATCCGCTTGAAAGACCTGTAGATGAGTATCTTGAAATGCTATTGTATGACAGGAATCTTGAACGTTTATTGTCACTTTTTGAGCCTGTACATTCAGTGTCACCGCCCCGTTCACCTTCACAGTAATGTGTGCTGGATTTCCTCCTGGTCGTACAATAAACTCATATTTCAACCCTTCCGTGGTCATATAATACCGCAAATCAATCTGGCGGTATAAATCATAGTACCAGATTTCATCCCAGCTGGGTACATTCGTGAGGTGAAGAGAACCATAAATATAGTTCGTTGAGTGGTTTTTTTTCCCTTTTCCCACGGGAGTAATCGGTGTTGCTTCAGGAAACGTCAGGAAAAAGCTAGTTCCTTCTTTATCGTTTTGAGATATGCTCACAAACGTAATTTTGGATGTTCCGAACCCCACGCTCATCTCCGAGCTGGAGTAATAATACAGGATCTTGGGATCATCTACTTGACCCTTATTCTCGACAAACCCTGAAAATGGGAGCTTAGATGGGAGTTCTATTGACTGTTCAAACAAAGCTGTTTCAATTTCATTAGGGATTTCTAGCTTTTTTGGATTCGTGGAATCCTTGGTGTAAGAATGTGCCGTTGTTCTCATAAAAGAGACTGGAGAAAGACTTCCTACAAGAAGCACGGCTACAATTAGGAGAACTAATGATTTGGAAGAGTATTTGAAGGAATTCTTTGAAAGACAATTCATTTTGACCCCTCAGAAGAAAAGACAAGGAAATTACTCGCTAATTGTTAAGCTTATTTTTTCTTTATAAAGCAATCTGCAAATGTAGTATTATGTGGTTCAAGGTCTTCAACAAGAGGATTTCCCAAACAATGACTATAACGAGGATTTAAATTGTTCTTGCTGAATTCTTTTCCGTGCGACTTCAAGATAAGCCATCATATCTGTTAATTGAGCTTGTTCAAAAGCTTGTGGTGACAGTTCATGCAATTTACGAAAAATTACAAGCTGCCGATTTAGATGAGCCATCAATTCTTGAGTTTTTTCGCTTTGATCCATAAACCCGTATTCTTCGGCTAATGTATGGGCCTGTTCGAACAGATCTAACGCCTCGGGAAAGGCAGACTCCAGCTGTTTTAGCATTCCTTCTATTATAAGAATTTCTACCTGTACTTTGTAAAATCGGTTCTGTTGACTTATTTGCGTCATTTCTTTCAATAATTGTATCGCTTGACTTTTATGCTCCTTTTCGCGGGTGAGAGAATAGAGTTGTAGTAACGCTTGTACCTGTATATGGATAGTTTGAGTTAATAAAGGAAACATCTGAGCCTCGTCGGCACTCTTCCTTGCTTGAACACCCCAGTCAAGAGCAGAGGTTAATTCGTGTTGTTTTAGTTTTAATAGTGCTGTAAATAATTGATAGAACGGTTGGATGTAAGCTAAGGCTTTTCCTTGAGAAAGTTGTCTTAATTTGTCTATATAATGTGCAGCAGCCTTCAAATCATCTTTATCTAATAGAATACTTATATAGATCCAACTCGCTAGAACAACATCAATTGGTGTTTTCATTTGCTCAAAAACATCAATAGCCTTCTTCCCATATTCTTCAGCAATATCTAACTCACCCCGAGACCAATGAATTGCTGCTAATACTATTGAGCCCATAGCAATTCCTCGTTGATAGTTAGCAGACATACAAAGAGCGAGACCTCGTTGAATGTAGCCCTCTGCCTTAGACAACTCTCCTCGAAGCCAATGAATAACTGCCAAATTACCTAAAGGAAGAATTAAGACACTTGGATCATCGAGTTGTTCGCTATTAATAAGGCTCTGTTCAAGATATTCTGTAGCGCGTCTAATATCTCCTATTAGTAAATAAGAAGCTCCTAGACTATTCAATAATCTGCTTATATTTCTTTTATCATCCAATTGTTCCCATAAACTAAGACTTTGTTTGTAATAGGTTACTCCATAATCTGCGGTTCGAAGAGTATTTTGTATAAATCCTAGACTTAACAAGGCATAGGCTTGTCCTCTAAGATCTGGAGGTGGTTGCTGTGCTAGCACTAGTGCTTCTTGGGCTTTGTTTTGCGCGTCTTCATATTTTCCCAAATATTGTAAACAGTCACTCAGTTGATTCAAGCATTGGACGCGTTCAGAGTGCTGACCTTTATCCAAAGAGGTTAACAACTTTGCTAGTAGTGCATGAGCCTCAATATAATTACCTTGTTTTACCAGTGCAATTCCTTTTTCAAGTTGTTTTGAGGAAGACATCTGTCAACATCACCTCCGTGACATTACGGGAAAAATTGGAAGATATATATCCAAGAACATCTAAAATTTTTTTCTTCAATATCATTTGTCTTATTGGTATCATCGCTTTTGATATTAATTAGTATTTTTTTTTAATTATTTTGATGAAACTATAGTTTTAACCTTAGTTCAGGCTCTGGTAGAATTTTCAAGAATATACGACAACGTAAATACTTCGAAGGGATTCTCATAATCTTTCATAATAAACCATAGTAAATCAATGAAATATTATGGAATTAAAGGCGTATATTCCATACTTCACTTTTGATCTAGTCTGTAAGTCATATTATTAATTCGCGGGTGAGAGTTTTTTGACTTTTAGATAGAGGACTACCGATGAATGCACAAAATATCAAAGTAAATAGAGAAAATGGAAAAGTATGGCTCGAAGGTGTGCCACTATTGGATTGGGGATTAGGGAAAGAATGCACTTTTGCAGGAGCTCTAGAAGCTGCTTTAACAATCACAGTTCATCCTATGAAATACTCTGATATCATGGGATATACTGGTTTAGCCTTTCGAATGAGATGGATGGATCGTAATAAAAGAGGTGGGGTCTGGGGTGTTTCCAGTCCTGTAGGAGAATTCCCTGAAGAGATCGATATACTTCAGAAGCTAACAGGATGGCAATTCAATTACGATAACACTGGATTGACATTTGATTTAGAAGATCCAACAATTGTACGCTTTAAGCGACAAATTACGACTTCAATCGATGAAGGAAGACCAATAATTACGCATCTAGTAGGAGGAAATGTCGGAGTAATTTATGGATACAAGGATGAAGGAGAAACCGAAACTTCAAACCTTGACAAACTTGGACATGTATAAAACCATGGCCCAACCTTCTCACGATTAGTGGAAATCCGTCTCGGGGGGCTGCCCCACACGCATTTAGCACATGGGGATGACAGATGTTGCCATCTGGCGAATCTC
>JAEOTF010000419.1 GCA_016840025.1 Candidatus Hodarchaeota archaeon | reverse complement strand
GTAGAGACAAATTTTTCTCATCCTGCTCTAAATACAATCCTCGGTGAGTCTTGTCGTCGGGTATGGGATATCCATATGAGGAATGCCGTGACAATTGGCGGTAACCTAGTAGCTCTTCGAAATTGGTCGGATCTCCCAGTGGCTACTCTCGTTCTTAACGCAAAGATAGCATTACAAGGGAAACATCAACGTATTCTATCTGCTAAGGATTTTTTTGCTCAAAGACCTCAACGTATTTTGAATCAAGATGAAATTCTAACTGAAATTACTATTCCAGTGCCTCCAGAATCTGTTCGGGGGAATTTCATCAAATTTGCTAGAACTGAAGTCGATTATAGCCTCCTTAATCTCGCCGTTTATTTAGATGAAGAAAAGAATACCTGTAAAGAAGCCCGTATTGCAGTAAGTGCAATCACTCGTTTACCTCAACGGTTGCAAGAAGTTGAAGCCTACTTAAAAGGAAAGGATCTCACCCAAGATACAATTCAGGAAGCTGCTAGGTTAGCTATGGACTCTGTAGAGGTAATAAAAAGCTACAAAGCATCTGTAGAGTACAGACGTGAAATTCTTGGTGTTTATCTGAGAAGAGTACTTCAGGGACAGGTGTAAAGGATGAAGATAACTATTACAATCAATAGTATACTACATGAATTTGAAATTGATCCAAGAGAGAGTCTTCTCGATTTTCTACGTCGAGAAGGTTATTTTGGCGTTAAAAAGGGTTGTGAGTCTGGTGAGTGTGGAGCTTGTACAGTAATACTAGATGATAAAGCAGTAAAATCTTGTCTATTGCTTGCTGCTCAAGTTCATGAGAGAGAAATTATTACGATAGAAGGAATAGGAACCGCAGAAGAACCTCATCCTTTGCAAAGTGCGTTTGTCCAAACAGGTGGTGTACAGTGCGGATTTTGCGTTCCCGGAATGATTCTAAGTGCAAAGGTCCTACTGGACAAGAATTCTGATCCTTTGGAGGAAGATATCAGGAATGCTTTATCTGGGAATTATTGTCGCTGTACGGGCTATGTGAAACAAATTGAAGCAGTTGAGCTAGCTGCTAAGAAGATGCGAGGTGAATGAATTGACGAAAGATGCATTCAAAGGGAAAGTAGTAGGTCAAAACGTTCAAAAAGTAGATGGAATGAAGTTGGCCTTAGGTAAACCCGCTTATGTCGCAGATATGCACTTACCTGGAATGTTATATGCAAAATTATTAGTTAGCCCTCACGCCCACGCTCGTATTAAAGACATTGATATATCTGAAGCTGAAAAACATCCCGGGGTTCATGCAGTTCTTTGCTATAAAAATGTACCTCGTATTCCCCACACTACCGCAGGACAAGGTTATCCTGAACCTTCCCCCTACGACAATGTTTTTTTTGATAACAAAGTACGTCATGTTGGGGATCGAGTTGCAGTTGTCGCTGCAGAAAGCCTTGAAATTGCTGAAAAGGCAATTAAACTCATAAAAGTCGAATACGAAGTTTTACCCGTACTCTTAGATCTTACAAAAGCTATGGATGAGGGTGCACCTATTATTCATGATCAACCCGATGCAAAGTATCTTTTTCCAACCCCATATGAACCAGAACGGAATCTGGTTGCTCATGTAGATATGGATGTAGGAAATGTCGATAATGCCTTAGAAGAATCGGATTTTAAAGTAGATTCGACATATCTGACCCAATATGCCCAACACTGTCCAGTGGAACCACATGTCTGTTTTTCATGGCTAGATGAAGATAATCGACTTATTATCCGAACTAGCACACAAGTTCCTTTTCATGCTCGACGAATTGCAGCACATGTTTTAGACATTCCAGTTAAAAGAATCCGTGTGATCAAACCACGTATCGGAGGAGGATTTGGAACAAAACAAGAAGTTCTTTTAGAATATATTTGTGGTGCATTGACTCTTCGTACCAAACGCCCCGTACTACTTGAATATAGTCGGAAGGAAGAATTTATTAGCGGTAGAACCCGTCATCAAATGCAAGTTCGTATGCGAATAGGCGCAACAAAAGACGGAAAGATAACAGCATTAGATATGAAAGTTTTAAGTAATACTGGAGCATATGGAACCCATGGTTTGACAGTAATGTCTAATTGCGGAAGTAAAGTTCTACCTCTCTATTTAGCAGATAATGTAAGATTTTGGGGTGATACGGTTTATACAAACCTCCCTGTAGCAGGAGCTTACCGCGGTTATGGAGCAACCCAAGCAGCTTTTGCTTGTGAAAGTGCAATTGATGAACTGGCAGAAAAGATTGGTATAGATCCATTGGAATTACGGAAAAAGAATCATATAAAAACTGGTGATACATCGCCTGTATTCAAGAAACTTGGAGAAGGACGAGAAGGGGTCGAACAAAGAATCGGAAGTTGTGGTTTAGGACGTTGTATTGAGTTAGGAGCTAAAGAGATTGGCTGGGAACGTCGAAACTCCTTTCCTCAAGAAGGATCATTACGGAAAAGCATTGGAATGGCAATTCTAATGCAAGGGTCAAGTATCCCTGAGATCGATATGGGAGCAGTCTATGCTAAAATGAATGATGATGGCTCTTTCAATCTCCTCATGGGTGCAACGGATCTTGGAACAGGTTCAGATACCGTTCTTTCTCAGATTTTTGCAGAAACTGTTGGTGTAACTATAGATAAGGTAATACCTTATTCTTCAGATACCGATAGAACCCCATTCGATGTGGGAGCATATGCTTCAAGTACGACTTATCTATCGGGCATGTCAGTAAAAAAATGTGGTGAGAAGATAAAGAATCAAATCCTACAAGTAGCTTCGGAAATGCTTGAACTCCCTGTGAATGAATTAGAACTATATTCTGGGACAATCCGAAGCAAGGATCAAAAGAAGAAAGTTACTTACCAAGACATTGCTCTCCATGCCTTATACGCCCAGAACCAGTTTCAAATCCAAGCAACAGCTTCTCATATTACTCATCAATCACCTCCTCCATTTGCAGCCCATTTTGCAGAGATTGAAGTGGATATTGAAACTGGAAAAGTTAGAGTGGTGAAATATGTCGCAGCTGTGGACTGTGGTACAGCAATACATCCTCGATTAGCAGAGGGGCAAACGGAAGGAGCATTATTGAATGGAATCAGCTATGCTTTAACAGAGGAGTTCATATTCAATGAAAAAGGAAAAATGCTAAACCCTAATCTCGGTGATTACAAAATTTTCTCTACAGTTGATCTTCCAGAGATTAAAACGATCTTAGTGCCTACTTATGAGGAAACTGGTCCATATGGGGCAAAAAGTGTCTCTGAAATTAGTATTAACGGACCACAACCAGCGATTGCCAATGCAATTTACAATGCTGTAGGAATACACCTAAGAAATCCGCCTTTCACTTCTGAAAAAGTACTGAAGGCTTTAAAAAAGGAAGAAAATTAATTTAATTTATCTTTCTTTCTTTAATGTGTAATAAATTCACCGAAACGTTCAAAGTGTTCCTCAGGTGTTCTAATTGCTTCAAAAATACTTTCATGAGTTGAAGGATGTTGAATGGAAAGCTATTCGTAAAGATTTAACAAAAGGTGTGTTTGGTAAAAGATTGAATCGTGGAGATATTACAGAAATTAAAATGGTTTTGACAAAAGTAGAACCTTCAGGAGAATTTCCGCTACATAAGGATGCCTATCATCACATCTTCTATTTCCTCAAAGGTATAGGAAAAGGTCAGCTAGGTGATGAATCCTATGAGATTAGACCCGGAGTAGCTGTCGAAGTTCCTGCTGGTGAGGAACATGGTTATAAAAACACAGGCGAGGAAAATCTGCTATTGATAACATTAAACATACCCATTAATAACAGATTATCCCGTTAAACCAGCTTATTTCAGGAATAAAGGATTTATCGGTGGGCACTAACATAATACCATTATTAGAAGGAGGTTCGGTATTTTTAGAATTAATAATCTTTCTTATTGCTCGCTATTTACCAGAAAATTTTTCTCAAAGAGGTGTTATGATTTCATTAGATCTTTAATGATTCATAAAATTATTGTTAAATTTAAATTAAAGAACTCTTCTTGAATAACTCGCTTAATCACTATTACAGGAAAGAGCTCGGTTTTATTGTAAGTGATAGTTTATCTTGATTCACACTCAGTAGAATATAATGTTAACTTCGAAAAGGTGACAAAATGAATCCACGAAAATTAATGTTAGGGCTAATAATTCTATTAGCGTTGATACTTCTATCTTCTGTCAATTTTACAGTGTCAACATCAGCTATTCAAGACAGTAGCGACAATGGTGACGATAATCCCAGTAATGGTGGAGATAGTACTACTGGAAATGGTACCCAATCTGGAGAAGGTGATCAACCCGGAAATGGTACACTATCAGGCAATGGTACACAGACAGGGATGACAGTAGATAAGAACAAGAAGACAGTAGATATAGAAAGCGAAAAATTAATGGTAAAGATTAATGCAGGTGGTCAAGTTCCCATCTATCAATTCTGGTCTCCTAATGCTAATGATACAAAGTTTCATGTGAAATTCCAAAAGATCCAAGAATTTACAGATGATAATGGCAATGGGTTTTATGAAAATAATGAAACAGTAGGTCAACGAACTCTATCCTTACAGAGTGTAAGATGGATTCTATCGGATGCGATTGTTGGTGATGAACAAATAAGTTTCAATTTTACCAGTGAATCTCTACAGCAATCTCAATTTCAGGGATTCCAAATTAAAATTGTTAATTACATTGACTTGGAGAACGCAACAAAGCTAAAATTTGACATTTATATGTCTGGATGGCCATTTTTATCTGAGGATAATATGTTATCACTTCGATGGGATCTTACATGGACTAGCGAGAACATCTCTTATGTTACAGGGATAGATGGAGTGTATCTTAAACTAGATGATGAAACCCTTGCTCACTTCACCTATGTCTCTGAAGTAATGATCGGAGGGTCCAGTGATACGGTAACCTCATCGTACAAATATAACGCAACTGATGGTGCGGTTCAAACTTTCTTTAACTATCCAAACTTTAAAGATCTAGAACTCGTACATGATCCAGAAATTGGGCTTGATGGCTCTTATATTATAGGTGGCGATACAAGTAGTAACCCATCGGATATAGTGCCTATTTTAGGGGATGTCTTCCCTCGCATTTCTAAAGATGGGTTTATTATTACAACAGTAGTTGCCACATTTGCTCTTATAGGACTTTTAGGATTTCGTAAGCGACAACTTTAATCAATCCCATTTTTTCTTTTTTTTTCTGACTTGGTCTACTGAGCGAAGAATATATGATCCAGAAGGAATTATCTCTGAATATAGATGGCCAAATATTTGACATATTAGCTCATCCTATTCGACGTCGGATTCTTCTATGGATTAAAGAGGTGGGATATCTTTATTATACTGATTTTAAAGAATTAGGTCTTCAAACAGGAACACTCTATCATCATTTAAACAAATTAAAGCCTTATCTTCAACAGGATGAAGAAAAACGCTATTATTTATCAGAAGAAGGAAATAGCGCGGTTGCAGTTCTTAGTAGAATCGATCCTGAAAATCAGGATTTTGGATCATTTCGAATTCCTAAATACATTAATTCTCTTTTTAGGATTGCAGAGAACCACACTATTCTTTTGCCATCTATTCTAAGTATTTGGTTGCTCTTAGCATTAATAACTGGGCTTGAATTGAGAATTCTTTTAGCAGGACCCTTTTTTATAACCGATATGGATAATAAAATCCCTGTCATACTTCTAGGTATTTTTACTTGGTTTTTTTGTATTCTAAGCCCTTATCTTATCTTGAAATTACTGACTGAAACTTTATCTCCTCCTCATGTATATTTCTCCCGGGCGATGCTCGCTACATCACTCCCCTCACTTTTCCAGATTATAGTCTGGGTTGGACATCATACTTTTTCTTTGACAATTGAACAAATAGAAACATTAATTCTTTTCGCTCAAATTTGTACACAAATATGGAGTATAGCAATTATTGCATTGGCGCTTACAAGTTCCTTGGACACAGTATTGGACCGTAGTTTCTTGCTAAGTTTATTTACATGCTATCTTATTTTACTTGTGATTCTACTCGGATAAAAAAACTTTATTGTACATTCTAGAAGCGTTATCTGTCCAAAAAGTTCTGGTCTTCTTTCAGCTAATTTTTCTAAGTAATTTTCTTTTGAATAAACTTGGAGGTTTATTTCTCAAACTCGACTATTTCAGTTCAAAACAGTCATATTTACCCCCAGAATTCCCTGATATGGAGAATGTCCTTAAATAATGGATTAAACCATTGATTTGGTGAAATTTGTGGGTGAATATACGGTCTCAAAACTTCTCGGTACTTCTCTCGTTGAGAATGCTCCTTCATTAAATCAAGAGGGTGAAAAGAATTCACGAAATATCAAAATCAACTTTCAGACTTGGTTAGTTCGACGTTTAAGTTTAGAGAAGCTTCCTCGCACTCTTCAAGCACGATCACTGGATTTTTTCTTTCTTGCTAGTTTGATGACATTTGCATTTTCAGTAACAGGCACTTTTCTCATTCTTTTCTTGTTAGATGTTATCACATGGCAACAACTGGGTATACTATTGGCGATCCAAATGATTGTGCAGGTAATCTTCGATTATCCTACAGGCGCATTAGGTGATTCTATTGGTCATCGTAAGGTGTTAATTGGAGCTTATGTTGGATATATTATCTCAACAATCCTATTGATTTTTGCTAATAGTTTTCCTTTGTTTCTTGCCTATGGTATTATCTCGGCGCTTGCGAACTCTCAACAAAGCGGTACATTAGATGCTTGGTTTGATAATCATTATCGGAAGGTATCGAAAGATTGTGATTCAGATCGTAAAATTTACGGACAATTCATGGGAAAAATTCAGTCTGTAAACATGGCTTTAGCAGGTTCATCTTTTCTGATTGGTGGTGCAATCGCTACAATTTGGTCACGTCGAATGCTTTTCACTATTCAATTAGTACTACTAATAATGATACTAGGGCTAATTGTATGTCGTATTAAACCTGTAGACGACAATAAACATGTTAATGTAAACCGTTCTACTTATTTCCAAGTGTTTTCAAGCGGAATTAAGTTCTTTACATCCAATAGGAGTGTCTTTCTAATTTTTGCAGGTATTGCTTTAGCGGGGGGAGTTTCATATGCAATTTGGGGAAATATGGTTCTTTTCCCATTATATTCTTCATATGGTGGTTCTGATAGTTTAACTGGACTTTTAAGAGGAACAATATTTGGAATTCTTGTTCTTTTTCATATAGGTGCAGCTATGATCTCTTCACGAATTACGAAAACTCGACTTTGGCTATTCATTAGCGCAATATGTAGTAATTCTGTTTTCTTTACGTCCGCTGCAATTTATTATCATCTCGTACCTCCTGAGCATACTTTCGTATTTTGGAAGTTTATAGGAATAATTTTGGTCTTTTCTTCATTCGGTATTTGGATCGGTCTTACTAATATTCTTTACACTCGCGTACAACTTGATTTAATCCCCGATAACATTCGTAATTCCATATACTCATTGTTGCCAACTCTAGTACTAATAATAGGCATTCCATTCACTATTATTGGGAGTATTATAATTTCAAATTTTGGTATGTTAGCAGGAATGATATTAGTGATTATTTTTAGTATACTCGGGATTTCATTTCAAGGAGTTGGATTATTGTCCCTTCCTCATCACCAGCCATCTTCAATAGTTTCTGAAAACGTCTAGAAAATAAAACACATTTGCAAACCAATATCTCATTCAAACCTAGATCGCTTTTCCTGACTATAAATGGACGAATGTAATTCCTAGGCTTAGTTAAATCCTAGATAAAAAGTCAGCTCTCTCGTTCGATTATATTTAGCAGTCCTTTTTTCAGATATCCACTCGGTTTCTTCAATACAGCGAGTGAAATAATTAATATATTCATAGAACGCTCCGTTAGGACATGATAAAATGGTTTTTCTTTAAACGGTTGATAAGATTCTTTCGTTAAAACGAAAAGGTCTTCTAACACAGGTATAATTTGAGTTTCATCCTCATAATAAGGAATTAAACTAAGCTTCTCGTTACATAATTCAGGAATAATTGTTTTCACTAAAGTAGCTAAAGCCTCTGTGGGAGCAATAATTTTATTCGAATCTAGTAGACTATCTTTAATATCATTTTGTAGAGTAAAATCAGACTCATTCAGTCTTCTTAAGCCTGTACCATGTACCATGGTAACTACAGGTATATTGAACTCCTCACCAATTCTCTGAGCAATAATCGTGGTAATGTTTGCATGATGGGCGAAAATTAGATCATATTTATTTGCTCGTGGTCTTAAAGTGCGGATAAATGCCTTAATCACTCTTTGAGCTTCTTTATATGCCATTTTATAAACAGGCTTTTGCTTCAATTCACCAGGTAGGTACTCATGAACTGGAATAACGGGTAAGGAAAAACTAAGGGTGATACTTTTGCATCCTGCTACCAAAATTGTCTGTGTTGAAGCAATCGTAATACGGTGTCCATTCTGTGCAAGTCTTCTACAAACTTCTTTTACATACTCACCGCTTTTAAGACCTTTATTCAATACTATGACTAATATTTTCATTTTTAATAATAATAAAGTAAAAAGCATAAATAAACCTAATCTTATAGAAAATGAATAATTTTTCACAAGAATAAAAAGTAATTATCAGTAGAGAAGAGATATACATATACTACAGGCATTTTAATTGTTAAAATTACATAAATTACATGATACATCTATTGGCTTTCATTTCGCAAAAAGAGATTTTTTAGTTTTAGAGGCTTCGAATAACATATTTACGACAGTATTTTTGGAAAAGGTGGTAACCACCTCCCTCACGGATGTTTTGTAACACTTTGTCAACTTGTATTACCAACGAACTCGCGACTGTTGTAAATCCATCATTAAAGGCAGCTTGAGGAAGGATTTGTGCTGAAGGACCAATCAAAATCCGTTGTCCTTTGATAGTGTGAAATAAGTTCAAAATTTCATTAAATCCCCTATGAACAATTGCAGACCCTGTTACTAACAGATGATCAACGTTTTTTAGGTCCTCTATCAAAGGAACTAGGGTAACTCCCTTTTTTGGTAACCTGCGATGAGCTCGTTGCAGCACTGTGTCGTCTCTAAGTAAAACTTCACCTTTTTTCGAGACAATTTGCTTAATTACTGGATGAATCGCTCCCACCATGCCGATTTGAAAATCTTTAGGATTGGGAAGCCATTCCGCTCCATTATCAACAAATTTATATTCTTGTTTTCTACTTAGAACAGTTTGTGAGAGAGTATTTATAGCAGCTAGTCCCAAACTTCGTTCTGTCGGACGCTCTGATAAGTACAAGTTTAATAGTTCTTGCCAAGAACGATCAACTAATGGATACTGTAACAGAATAGGGGGTTTCTGCGGACCTTTAGCAGTAAAAGAAAGTCCAATAATGTTATCTGTTGTACAAATAGCACAGAAAGTAAGCCCAATGACTATTTCATGAACATCAGGAAAAGAACAAGATGAATAAAGATCCTTAATATTGTCTAAGGGAGTAAGCCAGAAATGTTTGGCAGTTGGCATAGGTACTCAATCATTAAAGATTGCAGTCAAACTCATTTTGAATCTTTCTCTAAGGAATCTTGAAGAATTTGCTCGAAATCTTGTAAAACCTGCTCTTTTTCAGCAAAGATTCGAATATATTCTAAATCCAGTTTTTCTCCCTGCCGTAGGATTATAGCTTGTGCATCTTCTAGGTCTTGACTGCTGCCATACACCAATTTAGCTATAATTAAGTCTTCAGGTTTCTCTACTGACATTTTTTCTTCAAAGACTATCTCAACAATCTGGTTTTCCATAGACCTTCTATCAAGAGCAGAATATACTCCTTGTAGGTCAATTCTATATGGATAGTCTCTAAAATATATGGAGCAATGTGATTTTTCTTCTATTGCAATTTGAATCTCATTTTCCCCAAATTCAAAGCCATTTTTCTTCAATACTCTTTGGATTTTAGTAATTCCATCCTTATCATTCTCAATAATTACATCAATGTCCATTGTTGTTCTAGGTCTTCCAAAAATACTAGCTGCAACTCCACCTACTACTACATACCTAATTTTACTTTCATTTAAGGCCTTGATTGTATTAATAAGAAATTCTTTGAAATTATTACTAACCAATGTCTCTCCTTCCTATTTTAATTATATTTTTGATTTTAATAAGAATTTCCTTATCAGTTGCCTGTGGAAATTCTCTTTTTAGTCGTAGATACAAATCCTCAGTCATTGTTGATGTTAAAGAAGCAGTTATATCAATAGAAGTAGCAATCGTCCTTTTTAAACCTTCTAAGTCCTTTAAAATCGCCTTTTTACGACTTAAAAATCTCTGTTTTTCTCTATTTGATAAATACGACAATATATCTATTCCTCTTTTTATGATAAGTTTAGTTAAGGAGCATTTTTTGTGGTTAATTTCATAAAACTTGCTTTCTATTTTGAATCT
>JAEOTF010000418.1 GCA_016840025.1 Candidatus Hodarchaeota archaeon | reverse complement strand
TGGGGCAAAGCACCCACTACAGAACAACTCGAGGAGAAACTTAAATCTGAGAAATATGAAGCCGTTTGTATTACTCAGAATGAAACCAGCACAGGGGTAGCCAGTCCACTCAAAGACCTTTATAAAATTGTTAAAGAGCATGAGAGTCTGCTATTCATTGATGCAGTCAGTGCTGCCGGTGGTTTAGAAGCTCGAATTGATGATTGGGAAATAGATGCTTATATCTTTGGTTTACAGAAGTGTTTTGCCTTACCACCTGGATTAGCTGTTGTTTCTGTCTCTGAAACGGCATTTGACAAGGCAAAGACTATAAAAAACAGAGGTTGGTATTTTGATTTTCTTTTACTGAAGAAATATCATGATCGGGGTGGAATGCAGCCTGCAACTCCTGTTATTCCACTTTACTACGCTGCTGACTACCAGCTAGACAAAATTCTCAAAGAAGGCATTGAAAAGCGATGGGCACGGCATACTGAAATGGGTAATTTCACACGACAATGGGCAAAAGACCATAATCTTGGTTTGTTTGCAGATGAAAATGTCGCAAGTAATACAGTGACATGTATAAAGACCGAGGGGATTGATATTAGCAATTTAAAAGAAGAACTGAAGAAAAGAGGATATTTATTTGCTACAGGGTATGGACCAATAAAAGATGAAGTATTCAGGATAGCTCACATGGGAGATCGGAAATTAGAGGAACTCAAAACATATCTTAGCCATATCGAAGAAATTTTGGAAATTTGATAAAAACAGATTTTTTCAGTTCTTCATTTCTTTTCTTTTGCTCAATTTAAACATAATAATATTTTTCTAACCAGAGCTTTAATTCTCCTAAATTTTTGACCACTAAATCAGGTTTAGCACCGATAATATATTCCGGAACTGGAACTCCTGTTAAAACACCTACTGTTCTCATCCCTGCTCGTTTACCGGCTTCAGAATCCAATGGAAGATCCCCAATCACTAAACAGTCCTTAGAATCGACTCCAAGAGCATTAGCTGCTTTAAGATAGCCTTGAGGGTCGGGTTTTTGAACTTTAACTTGATCCCGACCAATAATAACTTCAAAAGAAGAAAGAAGGTCAAAACGTTCTAGACGACGTTGGACACCTTCTGTAGAAGCCATGCTTACAGCACCAATTCTTATCCCTTTCTTGATAAGAAAAGATAATATTTCAGGGACGTCAGGAAATAAAGGTGCTCTCTCAGGAACAGTGGACATTTGTGTAATTACTCGTTTGGTGAACTGTAACGCTTTCAATCTGCCCAGTGAACTACGTCGACCTGCAGAATAGATTAGTTTGAGATAAAAATATTTACCAGGTGGTTTAGCGCTATATCCCTCAAGGATTCCCGAGAAGATTTTTATTTTATTTTCTGATGTAATTTCAACCCCGTATTTCCTTAATTCAATTGAAATTATTTCATCGTACAAAGGCATCGTATCTGTAAGCGTACCGTCCACATCAAACAAACAGGCATTTAGTTTAAATGAACTCCAATCTTCTTGATTCACAATTGGCGTCTTCAACATTTCAGGAAAGGTTTTTACTCACCAGTAAATAAAATTTTTAGAAAAACAGTTTTTTTCTGAGAATTGAACAGATGAAGTATTGAACAAAGAAATCAAAAGCAGAAAAGTGCGAAAAATGTTGAGTATAATCCCGGTTATGGATATTCTTCAAGGTTACGTTGTTCATGGAAAAAAAGGTGAGCGATCGGAATATCAACCAATAACAACAATATCTAAACTAACCGATTCATCTGATCCTTTAATCGTTGCTGAAATTCTTGATCCCTTTGGAGCAGAGTCAATGTATGTTGCAGATTTAGATTCAATTCTGCAAACTGGAAAAAATAATTATTCTACTTTCAGAAAAATTGCTCAAGAACTATCACTTAATTTATTAGTTGATGGTGGGTTTAGAAAGGCCACCGATCCACAAATGCTTCTCAATCAAAGTGAGATCACAGCTATCTTTGGAACCGAAACCCTTGAATCATATAAAGAGCTAGAAAGAGCGATTACAGAATGGGGTCCTGATAGAATTATTCCCAGCCTTGATCTTCGGGATGGACAGGTAATGAGTCATATTCCTGAAATCAAGAAAGTTAGTCCTTTAACGATCCTTGGTAGATTCGAAACATTAGGTGTAAAGAGGGTTATCATGCTCGAACTCACAACAGTAGGTTCCCAATCATCCTCTATCCCAAACTCCATAAAGTTAGCTATAAAAAACACTAATATAGACATAATTTCGGGTGGAGGTACGAAAATACCGGAAGACATTGAAAACTGGCATGGCGCTGGAGTGAAAGGTCTCTTGATAGCCACAGCATTCCATACAGGTCAAATAACTTTAAAAAGTATTAAAAAGCTCCGAAAAAGAAAAATTATTGCCTAAATCTACAGCAATATTCTTGCTAGCCTTATTTCTTCTTGATAAGCTTCTTTGCTTGCTTTGAAGGGACTTTTATTTTTCCTGTAGAGGGATAGAGAGGGTCCTTAGCAGAAGGAGGAGGTATATAGGATTTTGAACGTTGACGACTGTGTAGGGGTCTTTTACGTTGACGACCACGGGCAAAACGACGAGAACGGCGGGATCCTGAACTTGATTCTCCAGCCATTAAGAAATCCGCTGCAAAGAGACCACCCACGATGATGATAAGTAGTCCCAATCCAATCCAATTTTTGTTTTCTATCATCAAATTGCCAACGTACAGAGCTATAACAATCAGAACTAATGTGATCGCAATATCTATAATATCAGAGTCCTTCATTTTTTATTGAATTCCTCCACAGGGATGTTTGGTCTATCACTTCAAATGCATTCTAAACTAATTGATACTCTTTTTATTAATTACTTTCATTAGTAAATAGATTTGGAAATTCTTTTGCTATTTTTTCGGACAAATCTTGCCAATTATAGGCATATTCCTCCTGTAATTCAACAGCTTGAATTATTGAGGCTTGTTGGACTCCAAAAGATGACGCACGATGTTTTATAACTTTAAAAAGTGAACTTTGTTTTAAACAATCATTAATTAAGGCATGAGGACCTGCTGGATAGGAGCATCCTAAAACAACAAAATTCTGATCGATTGATGATGAGCCGAATGCTATCTGTAAGGTTTTGCCTTCTCTTAATGGAAGATAACGAGCAATAGATTTCCCTAAGCTAATTATGTCACGAAAGATAACTAGGAAATGCGAGTTTTTGTTGATGAGATCTATTATCTCAAAACAATAGATGAGCTCTAGTGGCCAAGTATCTATAATGAGCGATTCAAGAGGATCAACGAAAGCAGCAACTATGGATTGAATGCCTTCTGTTGGAACATACCAAAACTCAAGGGGAAAGAATTTACGTGATTTTTCGTTTGCAATGCAATCTAAATCCCTCACTTCGCGAAAGCGATCAAGAGATTCACCCAAGAGTAAATTGTCTTCAAAACCTCTCAATGAAGCTTCTGAAAGCAAAGCAATAGTCTGAGGAAGTCTAATAAGCCTTTTATGTGTTGTACTATACCCTAAGCGAATAAGTAATCCTTTTTCACCTTTGTCTACTAAAGAAATCTCTTCTAGAGACTGACCTTCTTGCTCTTCAAGTATTGATAAACCTATATCGGCACTTTTCACTGCTTTAGAAATATTGATTAATTCGGTGTATTCGATTGTTTCCTTTTCAGCTGCTTCGGTAGCAAGAGCCACAAGAGATTCAAGTTTACCTACAAGTCTAGATTCTCCTTCATAAATTCTGTAAGTAAGAGGGCTCTCGAGAGATCTGTCCTTTTCTTCTGGAACTGACTCAACTAAAGTCAAAGATTTAGAAATAAATGGTTCTTCTTGAGCTATATCGCCCATCTTCTCAACTGGTTCACTTTCATCAATTGTTGTGGAAACGACTTGAATTTGCGGAAGAGCTTGAGAGATTGTTGCTTTTTCTTCTTGTATTGCTGAAGTTGGAGAAGGAAAAAGTCCATCGGTTTTAGCTTCTCCCTCTATTAGATCTTTTGTACTTTCTGGAGGAAATAAATCAGGATCTTTCTGATCTATAACTTCGTCATGATCTGTAGCAAAAGGAGAACTTGATTTTCCCATATCTGCATCATCTAGAGCTGCTTCTAAAACTGATGCAGCATGAAATATATTATCAGCAACTGGTTCCGTTGTAATACCCTCTTCATCGATCTTAAGGGCGTTAATTCCTCCTACTATACTAACAAAGTCACTGGTGAGGTATGTACTTGCTTTGGTCTCAGTAGGAGATATTTGTTCAGTCGCACTTTCCTGTAAATGACTTGATAGACCTATTTCTACAACATCTTTAGAAGGAATTAGAGAGGAAGCGGTCTCTTCTTCAATCATCATGCTTTCTTGAACGGTTGTATCTTCAACAGGAACTTCATCTTGAATCATCGTGTCTTCTTGAACCGCTGTATCTTCAACAGGAACCTCGTCCTGGGGTTTAGCTGAGGTAGAAGTAATCGCATCAGTTAATTGATTGAAAAATCCTCCAAATGTAGCGCTCGTCATAACAGCCTTCCTTTCAGCTATTATTTGCTTTTGTTTCCTTTCTT
>JAEOTF010000059.1 GCA_016840025.1 Candidatus Hodarchaeota archaeon | reverse complement strand
GAATTGGATGCTATCATTTGTGATGGTAAAAATCAAAATTTTGGAGCAGTAGCTGCGGTTCGTAATATTTTACATCCGATCTCTCTTTCTCGTCTAGTTATGGAGCAAACAGAACATACATTACTAATAGGAGAGGGAGCAGTTGAATTTGCGAAAAATAAAGGCATAACACTTTGTAAAACAGAGGATCTCTTGGTAGGACGAGAATTAGAAAGATGGAAAAAACTGCAACAAGATCCTACTTTTCGAACGAAACAAGTTTTTGAGAAGCATCCACAGGGAACAGTGGGAGCTGTAGCGATAGATCACAATGGAAACTTAGCTGCAGGTACTTCCACTGGCGGTACACCCAAAAAAATGCCTGGACGAGTGGGAGATACACCCATTATTGGGTGTGGCGCTTATGCTGATACGTTGGGAGCCATTTCAGCTACAGGGTGGGGTGAATCCATAATGCGGGTTGTTTTAGCCCATCGAGTCTCAATTAATCTTGAAACAGGTAGCAATATCAAAGAAGCTGCGGAAAAAGCAATAAATATGCTAGAAACAAAAATTAATGGGAGAGGAGGAGTTATTGCGATTGATTGGAAAGGCAACATAGGATGGGCTTATAACACACCCCGCATGGCTTTTGCATACGCAAAAGAGGAAGAAAATAACGTATATGTGAGTATATAATTAACGAACGAGCGAGTTACATCATATTAAAGAAGCAAGTATGTCTTTGAAGAAAAAATACCGTGCTTCACATGTTTGCAGCGCATTTTTTCGAAGCTTTACTGGATCCTCAATATTTCTGAGTTCATATATCTTCGCAGAGAGTTCTGTATCTTTTAAGACATAATGGATCCAGAGAGAAAGATCTGATCGCGGTGTAACTGTGTTATTCTCATCCACCAGACGAAAAAGGTGATATAGCAGGGTATTCTGATCTACATAACGTATACAGTCTATGAGTTCTACGAGATTCCCTGCTATGCATCCATTCAGGAAATGGAAGCGCAATGGAATGGGGTGGACCACATAAATTGAATTTTTTGCGATATCAATAAGCTCTAGGTTAAAATTATTTTTATTCATTGAACATGCCACAATCCGTGCGATTCGTCAATTGTTTCCTCTAAGCGTTTAAGTTTCAATACTTATTCAAGTGTATCTAAGAGATCTTTAAAGAAGTAATATCGTTCTTCACAAGCTTGAAGGATTGCTTTTCTTAGTTCTTCGGGTTCATCAACCCCTCTTAATTCATAAAGACGGGCGGAGAGTTCAATATCGCCTAATATATAATGAACCCAGAGAGAAAGGTCTGATCGGGGGGTAAATCCATCTCTTTCCTTAATCATACGAAAAAGATGAAAGCGAAGAGCTTTCCCATCCACAGAACGCACACAATCGATTAATTCTACCAAGTTGCCAGCGACAGCCACTATTTGATTTTCTTTCCTGAAATAAAAACGTAAAGGTTGAGGTTGAATGGTATAAATAGCATTTTTGGCGATATTAAGCAGTTCAGGGTCTATATCATGCTTATTCATGGAAGATCCCAGATCTATTCTTCATAGTGAATAAAAAATTTATTGAAAAAGTTGAAGTATAAACAAATGTTTCTATTTTATTAGTAGTGTCATTTATACTCTTGCCTATGGCTATGGGAACTTGATATTCTCTAGAAATGTAAAAGAAATCGTTTGTACCATAAATATTATAAACAAGTTGGGCATTTAACGTACATTGTGTAATCGAATGCACGTCAAAGAGACCCTTCTGTTCTTAATGCTGGTTATTACCTCATTCGCCATTCCTTATGGACTATATAGCCTAGGATTTTTTAATTCTAGTGGAGAGTATATGGTAAAGGTAGATGACATTATCGACACAGAAGTAGGTTTCCACAAGCCTCATTATACTGTCAGGGCAGATGATTACTTAATACCATTATCAATTGTGGTTTCTAATACTACATCCACAACAACTAATTATATAGAACAGGAAACAAATCTAGGAAGACTTATTCCTTATCTAAATGCTAAAAATAAACCAGATTATGGAACAAGATGTTATTTAAAAATAAATTATCAACCAAAGGAAAGTAAACTATTCTGGGTAAAAATTATACCTATAATTCTTTCAATAGGTGTAACTGTAAAAAATAAAGAAGAAGAATTTAAAAACGGATCAATGCGTGAGATGATATACCAAACGATCAAATCAGATCCAGGGATTCATTTTCGGGAACTTTGCCGCGAGTTAAATAAAAAGAATGGAGTCATTCAATATCATCTCCAAGTTTTAGAAGTGAAAGAAAAACGGATAATTTCTCACCAAGATGGAGGAAAATTTACACGATATTTCGTAATTAATGGATTATTAGATTCAAATGACAAGCACTACTGTAAACTCATTTCAATGCTTCATCGTTCTTCTATGTACGTAATAATTGAGTTATTGAGGAATTCGGGATCAGGATTATCACGAAATCAATTAGCAAAGGAAATTGGAATATCAGTTCAAGGTATATCTTGTAATTGTAAAAAATTAGTCGATTATAATATTATAGAAGAGTATTATGAAGGGCGACAGAAGTTCTACAGACTCTCAAATGAAACAAATAAAACTCTTGAGTCTCTAGAGAAAACACATTACTGAAAACTCTAAAGTGGGAAATAAGGCTGAATTTTTGAAATCTCTATTGAAAATCCAATAAAATTATCTAATTTCAGTCCATACCCATCCTGGAGCTGTTTTAATTCAGTTTGGTAAATATGTTCAAACTCTTTTGAAAGATGTTTAGCTACAGCCCCAATAATGAGATTTTCTCCTGAAACTAAAAGTACTGTGGTAACTTGTTCACCAGGGGCTAATATTACATTTTTATCACCAAAACTAATCCGTTCTAAGACTTTTTTACTTTGAATAGTTTCTTTTAAAGAAATATTAAGAGCAGAAAAGAGGCCTGTCAGCATATGTTCGGGGATTACAGTTTCAAGGGAAGAATAAGAAAAAATACACAAACCACTATTTTGATGCATAATTAAGACCCCATCTAATTGTATTGGGGTGATAAAGAAAAATGCTTTATCTTTAGAAAAAGCATAAGTAAAATAAAGCCATGTTAATGAAAGTGGTACACACCATGCCATTATTGGAATTTCAAGGGAGGGAAACAATCGAGAGGGGTACATTACGGTAAAAGTAAGGCAACCTAAGAAGAGAAAGAATAAAAGTGATTTTTGAGAAGTAAGTGGGGATTCTTCTTCAATAATCTGTATAACATCAAGAACACGTTTTCCAATACTTAATGAAAACAGAGTAGCACTAACAAAAACAAAAAAAATTCCAAGAGGGGTATATACTTCTCTAAGCTGATTATTAGAGATGGTATGTGTGATGGTTAAGCAATTTAAAATCCCAGAAGCAGCATTTCCAGCCGATATAAAAAAAACCGCAAAAATCGCTCGATAGCTAGTTTTGTAGCTAGGAAGATAAAAGGTGAAAGTCCAACACATTAAGGCTAACTGTCCGAATAGGAAATCAACTTGATAGATTTGTAGACCAAGGGGATCGACTTTTTCTTTTGTATAAAGAATTGTGCTTGGAAGCATTCCTATTATATATATTGTTGAAGATAAGAAAGCTAACCTTAGTAAATTCATTTCCACTATTGGTGAATGCCTAGAATGCTTTAAAATCTGAAATAAGGCAAGAATGGTTATGAGAGAGGAGATAAAACAGAGAATAAACTCATTGAAAAGCATTGAAATTCAACTAAAACTAATAATTAACACTCATAAATAGATGTTATGGACTAGCTATTATTCTTCAGTTGAGAATAAATAAGAAAAATAGCAATCAAAACTAAGCGACAGTGAGTGTGTATCAGCAGTAAAATGATCTATAAACTGTATAAAGAGTGGGCCCTATTTGTGTAGGTTATTATTAAATAATCTATTTTAATAGTTTAGCCACTATAACGTAAAGCCTCACTAGGTGGTATGCGGGCCGCTAACCATCCTGGGATAAGAGCAGCTATTATAACTGATCCCATAATAAAGGAACCATAAAAACCAACTTGGAACCAAGGGATTTGTAATGTCCAATCTTGAAGATCTGCAAAAATCCAAGCAATATAATTACCAGTGAAAAAGCCAACTATGAAGCCTAATAACCCTAAAAACAGTAATTCAAGAAGGACGGTTAATGAGACTGCCTTTTTCGAAAAGCCTAATGCTCGAAGCATACCTATTTCGCGTTTTCGCTCAGTAACAGAACGACGTGATACAATCAAGAGACCAAGAACACCGATGATAAGACCTGTGCTAATAAAGAGTTGGATTAACTCAAGGCTTTTTCTATTTGCGGACAAGTCATGAAAGATAACATCCCAAAGGTTATGTGCAGTAATTCCATATAGAGCTCCGTTTGTATGGTTTAGAAGTGAATTGTGGCTTGGTTTGTTTGAAAATTCCTCAATCCGATTGCATAATACTTTATTTTTATCATAGTCAAAGCCATGTTTTGGTTCTGTAAGGAACTCTCTAACTCCAAGCCCTCTAATATCAATTTGAGAAGCAAATTCGTTACTAAGAACAATACCACTCGTATAAGAACTCATATACATATTAAAAGAAGGGAAATAGGTCAGTGTTCCAACTTTGATCATTTCCATATACCCACTTTCATTAGCTAAGGGAAATGAAACAATTGCTCCTTCTTCAATGAATCCTAAACGCTCACAGATAAACATCGGTAATCCCATAGGATCATCAGAATCTACAGGTTCCAGTGTTTCTCGATGTAACTTTTTACCTGCTAAGAAATCATCCCAAAATACATTTGCTTCTTCTCGTGCGCTATCTCTATGCCTAATTCTGTCTAACAGCGACAATTTAGAATAATATGGAATTAAATCATCAAAGAGAAATGGATAGATGGCTTGATTATTAACGTCTTGAAAAGTATCGAAATCAAGGAATACAAATTTTGTTCGAAAAATATCTTCTGTTTCATTTATTTCTTGTTTTAGACCAATGTAAGCGCTTCCCCAACCAGTAACCAGAGGATAAACATTTTTTACATCATCAAACTGCTCTTGAAGAATTTGAGGGAGGTCTACATCATTTAAATTTACTGAAGTTTGCGATTCAACCACTATCTGGATATTTGTGAAATAATCTTCCCACATCTCTCCGGTTCCATTAACTTGGGTATTTGCATATGTTCCCCCCATGAAATTCAAACTTAAAATAACAGCAAACGTTGCAAAGGTCAGTACAGCACGTGTTTTACGTGAATTTATATAACGAGTAGCAGCTAATCCAGTTGCACTAAATCCAATTAAAGTTAGGGATTTTCGTAGTCCTTCTGTAATTTTATCAAGATTTGCAGCAATTATTGTGGTCACTCCTGTAACGACACAAAATAAACCAATTATTCCAATTCTATTAGCATTACCTCCTTCTGTTATCCATTCAACGGCAACGTTATACCCAAATAGTGTGAGGGATATCATTAATACTCCAGAAAAAGTCATTCCTAAACATTTTTTCTTAAATCGAAAGTTTATGATGAGGAGACCTAACAAAATTAGGAATAGTGCCTGAATATTGTCAGGAAACTCTTCATCTAAATTACGATACCCATCCCCAGAATAAAAAGGATGTCCTTGCTGAATTAAGTCAATAAGGAGAAGGAATCCTATCAAAGTCACAAATCCACCTACAACTAAAGGCCAAATGGGTTTTCTATCATTATAAGAAATAGAAGTATTGGAAGAGACGGAGCTAGTTCCACGAAGGATTTCTACAATAGATGAGCCCCGTGCACGAAAAGCGGGAACCATTCCTGTAATTAGGGATAAAATTATTGCCGCTGATAATGAAAGTAGAAAAGTACCTGGATTAATTACAACATCAAACATTGATTGTTTAAATTCAGGATTACCCCAGGCAGAAAGCATACTTCTACTCACATCATTCAACCATACTGCTATTCCAATTCCAAAGATTAATCCAAAAATACCTCCGACTATCCCAGTGAGAACGGTCTCAATCCCGTAAGAAATTAGAATTTCATTTTTTTTGGCGCCAATAGCACGTAGCATTCCAATTTGCTGTTTTCGTTCTTCCATATTCAAAATCTGAATATTAGTGATCAATAAAAGTCCAGCAATAATAACTACGGTTCCAAACATATTTAATGTGTCTATATAACTCGATATACCGCGTTCAATGCTTTCTCGTGCACTTTCACGTATACTCCAGACAATAAAGGGATCATCGGGATATTTGTCCTTAAGGACTGTTTCAATCTTATCTCTAGCTTTATTACTACGCTCTCGACCCAAGAAAGGGTCTTTATGATCATCAATTCCAAATAATATTTCAGTAAGAGGATCATTCATATCTACTTTAATGAGAGATTGGACAGTTTGAAGACTCATTAATATACGTCGAAAATCATTGGGATTCCCCTGTTTTCCATACCCATCATAACTAAAAATTTCTTTCACAGTAGCATTGAAAAAAATTTGATTTCCTTTTTCGTTATATAAAGAAATTGTGAGTTGTGATCCAATTGGGGCGAGTAAAGCATCTGCTAAATCAGGAGAAATAACGATTTCATCTGGTGATAAGGCCGCTACATTAACTTCTTCCCCTGAACTATTAGAGATAATATTCCCCCAATATGAACTATCAAATTCCTCATGTATTGTTTCTAATACAACATACTGCTCAAACTGTCCCTTTTCTTGATAATAAACGGTTGAATACTGACTGATGAGCGGGAATATACCTTGAAAATCAGGGTTTAAAGCTTGTGAAACTGTTTCATAAACCTCATATTCAAAATAAATATTTTCACTGGAAGAAAATACAACAATATCAGTATTGCCAAATGCTTCAACCATCACTTGTTTGTAATTCCTTTCGATAGTATCTCCTAGAATCTGTGATTGAACAACTAAGGAAATCCCTAAGGCAATAACTATTGATGTTAATAAGAAGCTCCTTTTTCTCCGTCGAAGAATTGTCACTGTATATTCTAGGATATACTTCAATTTTTTCACCACCAACTCATAATTATAAATTATTTGATACAACTACTTTTATTAGGACGGGGGTTGGAGTTATTGAGATATCTCGTCATTTATGAATTAATTATGATTCATATTATTTAATATTTGGTACATAAGCTTTCTATCACTTCGGTTTTAATGATAGGATTCCCAATTTTCAAGAAATACACCTATCATATCAAAATTCATTAAACTATGACTTTTCCATCTTTCATCCGAACAATTCGATCTGCAAATGCTGCCATCTCTCGATCATGAGTCACTAATACGATAGTAATGCTTTTCTCATCACAAAGTTTCCGAAAGTTTTTCATGATTTGTTTTCCAGTCTCACTATCTAAATCACCAGTAGGTTCATCTGCAAAAACCACTAAAGGATCATTAATACAAGCTCGTGCAATAATGACCCTCTGCATCTGCCCGCCCGACAATTTCGTGGGTATTTGTGTAACATATTCTGATAAGCCTACGCTGTCAAGAATCTCATGAACTCGCTGCTTCAAATTCTTTGTATCGCCCACCATCTTTGCAGGTAGTGCAACATTCTCATAAACAGTGAGTCTTGGATCTAATACATATTGTTGAAAAACAAAGCCAATATTCCTTCGTCGAAAATCCGATAACGCATTATCATTCATACGAGAGATATCTCGACCTTGTAAAAAGGCTTTACCCCGATCAGGGACATCTAAACCTGCCATAATGTTAATCAAAGTTGTTTTCCCAGTACCCGATGGACCGACTACAGCGATAAATTCTCCACGTTTAACTTTGAGATTAGCTCCTCGTAAAGCATACACAGTACTTTGAGAGGGGTGATATGTTTTATAAAGTCCTACTGCTTCCACTATTGTGTCTTCTTCATGTGTATGATCAAGAACAACATGTCCTGACTCAAGAGCAACCCCACCAGATTCAGGAGTCAGATAAGCGATATCATTAAAGCGATTCGCCCATATTTTCGCTTCTCTTAGCTGGATTGGGAGTTCTATAACAGCCTTATGAAATTTATCTTGATCGACTTTGATTTTTCCACTCTGAATCTCTCGGTCAAGATTTCTAAAATGTACTTGTAGCTTCTTTAATGTCTCTATATCTTCATGAAGCTCATTTATTAGCTGAGCATATTGTTCAATATGATTAAATTCCACTTTAAGCTCAGAACCAAACTCGGATAAGAGTTTTAGCTCGTTTTTTGCTGCAAGATGAATCTCTTGAATGCGAGTAACTTGGCGAATCATAGTACGAAGGGCGTCGATACCCCCGACTAGGTCTCCAATTATAATCCGAAAAGCTTCAGAAGCTAATTCAGAATTAGGAATTAATAGTTCAGTAGAACCATCAAGAGATAGTAGTACTTGATTTACGCGAATACTGATGTCTTTCGATAACTGAGCTAAGGATTTCAAAAATGGACGAGCAAAATTTAGTATTAAAAGCTCATCAAAAGCATGAGTGGCAGCTACATCTATGTTTGGCGTGTATTGACGTTGATATATCCCGTCATAGATAACAAGGCGTTCATCTCCAGTTTTATCAAATGACCAAAATATGATCCCAGAATGATTAATAATCGAAGAAATGGTGTTCTGAATATAATTTACCATTTGTTGGTTCTCTTTAGTTATTAGTTCTTGAGGATCAGCTGAGCAGTTAGGTAAGGTTTTGAGGAATTTAGCTAGAGTTTTATGTGCTTCCAGTTCAGAACGATTTCTTTTATTTCGTGATTGAAGACGTTTTTCTACTCTTTTCATATAATTCTGGTACATTTTATGAATAGTTTGTTCTGCACTGGTTCTCTTATTTAATTCATCAAAGTATTGATACTTACATTGGCTAGTACCAATCATAAAAGTATTAAATTCACTAACTGCTATAGAAGCGTTCTCTGAATTTATTTTTTTCTTAGCTCTTTGGTCATAACGACTTCGTAAAATAAGATGGAGTATTAAAATGATTGGTTTTTTGACAAGGTTTCGATATGTAAAAGAAACTGGTTTTAGAACGAATTTAAGTGAGTTATACACCAGATCTATTATTCTATTTCTTTTTTCGGTTTCTATTTTTTTTAGAGTGTTTTGAAGGTCTTTCTGAAATTTCTGATTCGCTGTACGATCTAATTTGTCGATTATAAAACCAACCATTAAATCTCCAGAGTGTGTATTTTCTACTGTCACTTTTATCACTGTTCCATAACTTCTCCATCATAAAGCCTAATAATCCGATCACATTGTTCCCCGATCCACTTGGAGTGAGTAACAATGATCAAAGTTTGCTCATTGTCTAGATTGACACGTCTGAACATTTCTAGGATATCTTCAGATGTCACAGAATCTAAATCTCCCGTAGGTTCATCACCAAGAATTATTGCGGGTCGAGTGACTAATGCGCGGGAGATTGCTACACGTTGTTGTTGTCCACCTGATAATTCAGTAGGTTTGTGATATACTCTATCACCTAGACCTACTTCCCGTAAAATCATCGTTGCTTGACGAGTTGCTTCAGAATAGCTCTTTCCTTGGCTAAGTAATGGAATCATGACATTTTCTTGGGCAGACATGTAATCAAAAAGGTTGAACAATTGAAAGACATATCCAACATTGTCTCGACGAAATGCGGTCATTTCTGCATCTGAAAACGTTGAGATGTCCACTCCATTGATTTTGACTAATCCATAGGTAGGAACATCAAGGCCACCGATTATATTAAGCAAAGTAGTCTTTCCACAGCCAGATGGACCCATTATAGCGACCATTTCCCCTCGTTTAATGTGAAGATTGACTCCTTGTAAAGCATGAACTTCGTTGGGCGTGCCTTTACCATAAATTTTGTGAAGACTTTCTATTACTAAGATATCATCGGTCATTTATCATCACCAAACAAGCTAATTTTTAACTTTGTATCCTTAAGAGTACATTGGTACAATTGTTTGTAGTCCTCCTAACCACTGTAACGTAGAGCTTCACTCGGAGGAATGCGAGCAGCCAACCAACTTGGAATCAGTGCAGCAATAAAGACTGAACCCATAATGAAAAGCCCATACTGTGCAACATTCATCCATGGAATTACTAATTCCCAGCCATTTAGGTCTATTATAACCCAGGCCAGATAATTACCTACTAAGAATCCAACTATAAAGCCTAGAAGCCCCAGGAATAGTAATTCTAGTATTACAGCTAAGGAAACCGCCTTTTTAGAAAAACCAATGGATCGAAGCATCCCTATCTCACGTTTCCGTTCTTTAACTGAACGGTGAGACACAATTAGAAGACCCATTACACCAATCACTAAACCCATGCCTATGAAAATCTCTATCAAACTTAGAGCTTCAGCATTCGTTTTATAGTCATGGAAAAGAACTTCCCAAATATTGTTTGTAGTAATTCCATACATTTGATCGTTCGCCAGAGACCGGAGAGTATCAGCGCCCTGCTTATTGGAGAATTCCTCAATCTCTTGACCAAGGGCATCGTTCTTGTCATTATCAAACCCATGATAGGTTTCAACAAAGAATTCTCTCACCCCATAACCATAAGCCATACCTAATTGGGACGCAATAGTATCACTAAGGATAACTCCGCTTACATACTCGTTGATATGGAGATAGAAAGAGGGGAAATAGCTAACATCAGCTGCATATATCATTTCGAGTAAACTGCCATTTTTTAGGGGAAAAGTTACAATATCACCAGCAGGAACTCCCCATAACCACCCTATGCACATAGGTAATCCATTAGGATCTGTAGAATCCACAGGTAGGAGGGTCTCTCTATGGAGTTTCTGTCCTGAAAGAAAAACCTCCCAAAAATTAATAGCTTCTTTTCGTGTTGCCTCATCGTTTGAATTTCTCTCAATAGGTATTACTTGTGAGTAGAAGGGAACTAGATCCCAAAACAGGAATGGGAAAAGTACCTCACCATCATTGTCTCGATATGTTTCAAAATCAAACGCCACCAATTTACAAGCAAATAAATCCTCGTTAGTATTAAGTGAGGCAACATCAGAATGATAACCTAAAGCATAAGCAGTTGCTAAGGGATACATTTGTTCAATCTCCGTATCAAAGCGGCTTTGAAGTATAGATGGATAGTCTAGGGTTGTAAGGTTCATTGGTAGCTCTGATTCAACCACCATTGAAACATCCATGAGGTAATTCTGAAGAGATGTTTCTGTGCCATATGTTTGGGAGTAAGCGAAAGTATTCATGAGTGAGCTTAGAGAAAGAACTATTGCGAAGGTTGCAAAGGTGAGTACCGCCCGAGTTTTACGAGAATTAATGTACCTCGTTGCTACAAGACCTGTTGAACGAGTTGGTGCATAAAATGATAAGAGTTTTCTCAGCCCAGCTGTCAATGCATCTAAATTAGCCCCAATAACAATAGTTGCTCCCGCTACTGCACTTAGTAATCCAATTATCACGAGCCTATTGCCATTACCGCCTTCTTCAATCCATTTCACTGCGACTTGAAAGCCAAAAACAGTGATAAATATCATAAGAAGACCACCTATAGTAAGTAATAGGCGTGATCTTGATTTATAGCGAAAACTTATGAAAATAAGTCCCACTGCAAACATGACGAGTGCTTGAAGATTGTCAGCAGCATAGGTCTCAATGTTTCGATAGCCCTCAGGAGAATAGAAAGGATGATCTTGAAATATTAGAGTAATCAAGGTATTCAGGGCTAAGATGATAATTAAACCACCAATAATCAAAGGCCAGATAGGTTTCTTGTTATTATAAGAAACAGTTTTAGATTGTCCATTTCCACGAATAATTTCAACAATCGATATACCCCGGGCTCGAAGAGCAGGCATCATTCCGGTAATAATAGCTAGTCCTACTGCCCACATTAAAGAGAGGGTTAAAGTATTGGTATTGACTACAACATCAAAAATTGAACGTTCTATCGCAGGATTGCCCCAAGATTCTAATAAATCTCGGGTAACAGCATTAAACAATACTGCAATGCCCATTCCTAGAATTAGTCCAAGAAAACCAGCTGTGATTCCTAACAAAATAGTTTCTAACGCTTTTGATGTCATAATATCTCGTTTTTTAGCACCTACCGCCCTTAAAATCCCTAATTGTTGCTTTTGCTCCTCTATATTCATCAATTGAATGTTTATGATAAGAAGTAATCCAGAGAGAATAACTACAAACCCAAATAGATTGAAAATGCTCCCAATTCCCGCCATACCTTCTTCGAGTGCTTCCCGGTCATCCTCACGCCAGGTCCAAACACCAATTAATTCTTCATTAATTATCTGCTCGATCTGGCCTTTGGCGTTATCAGTAAGTTCACGTCCCAAAAAAGGTTTTTCTTCATGATCTTCAATCCCTACTAATATTCTAGTGATCGGTCGAGTTAGGTTAGCTTGAATTAAGGGTTGAATTGCTTGATGATTTAGAAAAACACGTTTGGAATTGAATGCAGAAAATGCTTTGCCATATCCCTTATAACTGAAGATGTCATTAACTGTAACAGTATATGGAATTGAGTTTCCTTCTTCATCTAGCAAATTAATAGAAAGAATATCTCCTACATTAGCTTTAAGTAAATCAGCTAGTTCTTCCGAAATTATTGTCTCATTAGCTGTTAATGAAGTTACATCAAGTTTTTCTCCAGTAAGTTCTGAGAAAATTCCTCCCCAAAAGTTACTATCGAACTCAGAGCCTATCGTTTCAAGATTTACTCCTTGCTCGAACTGTCCCTCAGAGGGATGGTACACAGTTGTTGAATGTCTGATCTGAGGAAAAATACCCTGAAAATCCGAGTCAAATGATTGAATAAGTTTATCGTAGACATCTTGTTCAAAATAAATATCTTCTAAATGATAAACAATGATATCCGTATTGCCATAATGGTCGAGAGCAATTTCTTTATAGTTACGTTCGAATGTATCGACAATAATCTGTGTTTGCACAATTAGGGAAATACCTAAAGCAATAGCTACCGCAGTTAAGAAAAATTTCCATTTCCGACTACTTAGAACATGAATAGTGTGCTTAAAAATATAATTCATAGCTACCATTTCCTATTAAATAATCTTATAATGTTCACACAAACAATATCTGAAAGGTGAAGAAACAGAGAAGAATGGGGATAAATATTAGGCAACTGACGCCACTCCAGGAACAATTTGTTTTGAAACAAGTGATTTAGGAATATAGGCATCTGCATGAAGACCATACCTTTGGAATACCTCAGCTTGAGCTTCAGAGCGAACTAATAATATCAGAGGTATGTCCTGAAGGGAAGGAGTTTGTTTTATTCTAGCCAAAAGTTTCGCATTTTCTTTCATAGGCTGACTTAGATCGAGTACAAGGAAATCAGGTTGTAGGTCATCGAAATTGGTGTGCTTCTGAAATAAAGAAGCTATTTCGTCGTCATTATTGAGAAAACGAACATTATACTGTATCTTTTCGTTTTCAAGTGTAAAAATAAGATCATTCTGATAAGGATCAATTTTTATAAGTAGAAGTTCAAGCGGTCGATAAGTATCTGAAAAGAAAGGTGAATTAATTCCTTTATATGTCATATTGGTTACCACTATAGTAAGTACTTAACAACATATATAAAAAGTCTTTTCTGCATTTTATTACATATATCAAATTTACCATGAGATATACATTTCAGCTGTGATAAACCACCTATGTTTTTGCTGCTATATTAAACCCACATCAACGATCTGTTTTTAGTAATAAACCTATTAACCAATCGAAAAATAGAAATTCGCTGCTAAGTTTAGAAAAATTCCGTACCGGAGCCTGTTACTAAATGAATAATCAATATTTACCAAACTTAGTAGCGAATTGCTGTTCTAATTAACCGAAAATCGTCAAAGATTTTGCCTTCAAGCTTTGGATTGTAGAGAACGGCAGCAGGATGAAAAGTAATTAAATAACGATGATTGGATCTTTTTTCGACAGTCCCATGATAACGATTTATCCCCACTTTACCTAATCGTGCATTCATTGCCACATTTCCCATTAAAACAATTAATTTCGGTTTAATACAGTCAATTTGGGAATCTGTCCAATACCTACAGCTATTCAATTCGTCTATTTTTGGTTTGCGATTATTAGGAGGACGACATTTAATGACAGACGTAATATAAACCTTTTTTCGATCAATACCTACTTCCTCGAGAATTTTAGTTAGAATCTTGCCTGCAGCACCAACGAAAGGTAGGCCGGTCTTATCTTCCTCATGGCCTGGCGCTTCACCGAGGAGCATGAGCTCTGCATCACTAGGACCAGATCCAAATACAACATTTTGGCGAGTTTGTGAAAGTAGACAGTTCTTACAATTTCTGCAATCTGCTTCTAATTGTTCCCAAGAAGTTGACATTCTATCAGCCCATTGAGTGTGACTCTAAATCCAATTAAATTCATTAAGTAATGATTGAAATAGTTTGGTTTATCAAGAATTTGCTCAATTGAGGATTGTTTTAGTTGAATAAAGCACAAGAAGAATTCAAAGCCGAAGATTTTATCAAATTGCGATTTCCGAATAACCCTACTCTTTCTCCAGATGGTACGCAATTAATTTTTGCGATTAAAGGCGTTAAAGATGAAAAAAACGCCTATAAGGCGCCACTTTATCTCAAAATAAAGGGAGAAAAAATTTATCGCCAATTTACTGGCGGAACTCACATGGATACAGCGCCTAAGTTCTCTCCATGTGGAAAATATTTAGCATTCCTCTCTTCAAGATCTGAAAAGGGAATGCAAGTTTATATTATGTTAATGTCGGGTGGAGAAGCGTTTCAACTTACTGATTTTCCTGTAGGTGTAAATAGTTTCAATTGGAGTCATGATAGTAATCATATTCATGTCGTTGCTGCTGTAGACAAGCAGGAACTTCAACAAATATTAAGATCTGAAGTAGAAGAAAAACCTTCATTTATTTTAGATCCAGTTGCGTATAAGGCATATAAGGCTGGAAAGGAACAAAATAAATCTTTAAATGTGGATCCAAGAGTTATCACGGAAGCATACTGTCGAGAAGGGACTAGTTACTTAGAAAGTAGATATATGCAACCATTTATCCTTCCTGTCTCTCTCCCAAAGAGTAATGGAAGTACTGATGATAAAAAAATCACTCACTTAGGTGAGTGGGGTTATCATTATGGGCTTGGAGTCTTTAGTTTAGATGATCAGTGCGTATATTTATCAAAGGTCAAAGATGATCCAGCTATTACTTTATACCGAGAAATCGTAAGAATAGATATAACTAATCCAAAGGAAACGCAATTATTAGGAACAATGTTCGGAGATGTAGGAAATTTTCAGGTTTCTCCTGATGGAAAATATCTTTCGTGGGAAGGACGAAGAGAAAGTGTTGGAATTTTTGATAACATCCAGATTTTCATATATGGCTTAAAAACGGGTAAAAATGATTTTCACAGTATCACAGAAGGTTTTGACCGATCCTCAACTCAATCACAATGGATAAACAATAACCACATGTTTTTTTTATCAACAAGAGATGGTAGGGTGACTATTAACAAAATTAACATCGAAACAAGAGCTATAGAAACAGTTGTTGATAAAGATCGCTCCATCAATTCTTTCTCCGTATCTGAAAATAGAACTAGAATTGCTTATGAGGTTTCTCACTCCTCATTTCCTGCTGACATCTTTTGGTGCGATGGAACAGGTAAGCATGAGGAAAGAATAACAGAAGCAAACAAGACATATTTACAAACACATTTACCAGCGAAAGTTGAAGCTTATACTTATGAACTAGATGGAGTTAAATTTCAAGGATGGTTATTACTTCCACCAAATCACAATGGTAAAGACAAATTACCTGTTGTATTGGAAATTCATGGGGGACCCGCAGTGATGTGGTCTCCTCATGAAATGACACTTTGGCATGAGTGGAATGTACTAGTCTCCAAAGGCTATGCTGTTGTTTTTTGTAACCCTAGAGGTTCTGATGGCTACGGAATCGATTTTAGAGCAGCTGTTTTTAAGAACTGGGGTGACATGCCCGAAAAGGATATTCTTAAAGCATTAGATACTGCATTAGAGAAATACACCTTTTTAGACTCGAAAAAAGTCGCTGTTACTGGAGGAAGTTATGGGGGGTACATGACAGCATGGCTTGTCACACACACTGACCGTTTTAAAGCTGCAGTAAGTCAAAGAGGAGTTTATGAATTTATGGCATTCGCTATGACGACTGATATTCCAATATGGTTTGAGAAAGAGTATGATGTTGACCTTATCGATCAATATGGAGATATATGGAATGATGCTCCACTTAGACACATTAAGAATCTTAATACTCCTTTGTTATTAATTCATTCAGATAATGACTATAGAGCTCCAATAATAAGCGCTGAACAGCTATTTTGGGCAGCTAAAAGATATAATAAAACTGTCGAATTTGTACGGTATCCTAGAGATGGGCATGAACTGTCTAGAAACGGTGAACCCAGACACATAATCGATAGAATAAACAAAATTGAAGCGTGGATAGCCCAATATATTTGAACGTTCGATAAAATATTCAGATAAAGGATTTAACTCTGTTTTGGAAATGTAAAATAGAATGTACTTCCCTCTCCAACTTTGGAGTCTACCCATATTCGACCACCGTAACTTTGCACAATTTTACGTACCATTGTTAATCCTATTCCTGTACTCTCCTGCTGACCCTTAGGAGTTAATGTCTGGAAGATCTGAAAAATTTTCTCGTAATGCTTCTCTTCAATCCCAGGACCATTATCAATAACACTAAATTTCCAATATTCTTCTATATCTTCACAGTGAACTCGAATTAGTCCTTTAGGCTTGTCCATAAATTTAACTGCATTGGAAAGTAAATTTTGAAAGATTTGAAATAAGCGGGTACGCCCACCCACCAAAAAGGGCAAGTCTTGTGCAATTTGTATCTCAATATTATCAGGAGAACCTAGTAAATCAATAACTTCTGAAAGGAGATCTTTCAAATTGATCTCTACTTGCTCTTCTTTATCACGGCCAATCCGTGAATATTCAAGTATTCCATGAATTAGGTCGTGCATGGTTTTAACGCGACCCGATAGTAATGATAGAAGTTCTTTGCCATTAGCATTCAATTTATCCATATAATCAGCGCTTAACAAGTCTATGAGGGATTTAATTCCTCGAAGTGGTGCTTTAAGGTCATGGGCAACAATATGGGCGAAATCTCGCAATTCGGTATTAACATCATGGAGTTCTTTTTCTCGTTCGTAAAGAGCGGTGTTTGCCTGAATCAAACGTTGAAGAAGGCGTTCATATTCTTGATCTCCACGTTTTTGTTTAGTGATATCAACCAATGTTACTAAAATAGCTGGTATTTGTTGATATTTGATTGACTGTAAAGAAATTTCATTCCATCGTATTTTTTCAGTTTTTGTTATGACTCTAATCTGGGATTTCCACTTAAATCCTTCTTTAGTGCTTGTTTCTATCTTTTTAGCTTGTTCTTTTACTAATGACAAATCATCTGAATGAACATGTTCTGTAAGAAGATCATTTACGTCCCTATCTAATAATTCATTGTATTTAAAGCCAAGGTTTTTAGCCAATGTCTTGTTAGTATACTTAATTAGTCCATTTTGGATAACTAGGATTCCTACTAATACAGATTCTGTAAGTGCTTGGAACTTTTGTTCACTTTCTTTTAATGCATATTAAAGTCGTTTCCGTTTAGATAGCTCCACTTTAATTAGCTCTATAACATCTACTGGGACATCTTCTCTTTTCAAGCATTTTTTTAAGCTTTCTTTCAATATACTATCCCCAGAAGAATATAATTGACAAGGATGATTTTAAAAAATTCTTTTACAACCTGCTAAGCCTTATTTATCACTTCATTCCCTTTTCAGAAGGCGGAAGCTGTTCGTTACTTAAATATTATTCAAAATATTTATCTAAATTTTTACATTAAAAGTATAGAGTGCTACAGAGATAGAATAGACTTTTAGCAAAATTTTAGGATTGCACATTTCTTGATTGATTCTAATTAATAGTCACAAAGAAAAGAAGTTATTCAGGTTTGCCATTTCAAAAATTAGAAATTCAGAGCTGTTCTAGCAATATTTTTGCTTGACGTTTCCAACTTACGACCATTTCAGGTTTAATTTTTCTGCCTAATTTCTTAGCTGCAGCTTTTGGATCAAGTTGTAATATGTCATTAATATTTTTAACCTTGAAATGTTTTTTGAGAGCTTTAGCATGCTTTTTATTAAGTCCCTCAATCTGTGTCTTGTCTTTTTCAATGATAATAGGTATCAGAGTAGGATACCTTCGCTGTGGAGTACTCCTTTGAGGATCTGTAGGAGTCTGTACTTCATCTTTAGAAAAGACATCCATTGGGTCCCAATCAAAAAAAGCATCAGGTTCTCTTCTACTAGGAGCTTCTCCTATAGAAAACTCTTTTGGAAGTGAAAATATATCCTGTTTCTCAGTTTCATCATAGACTTGTGAAAATTTCTCTGGGATGCTGCTAACATCAGTATCTGAGGAAAAGTGCTCGCGGGACTCTGCTAATGAATCAAATTCTTGCACAATCGGTCCAGAGCGGTCTTCTTGTTCTACATCACGGGATTCTAAACCGTTAATCGGCGATTTAGTTGATATTAATTCTTCAAACCGCTGTTCAATGATTCCAGCGGTTTTTGTAATAGTATTGTCTTCTGGTACAACTGGTGCTTTTTCAAATAGTTCATTGAGAGAACCGACAATTTTCTTCTTGATTCGAGCAACAGGAAGAGCTTGAGAAATCATTTCACTGTCCTGTTTAGAAATAGGGGCTTGAATATCTTCTTCTGTTTGAGCTGATGGACTCGGGAAGATAGTTTCTTCATCAGAAGGTTCAGATTCCTCAGAAACTTCGGTGGTAGGTAGTTCAATTTCTTCTGAAATTCCAGTTTTAGAAATCACAGAGGTAGACAATGGTTTTTGTGAGTGATTAATCTCAATAGATTGCTCTGGGAGAGAAATGGAGTCAAAAAATTCAGCAGAATCTTCCTCAATTGATTCTAATGATTCTATTGGTTTAGAAGGAGAACCTTCAGCAGCTGCCACAGGAAGATCAGGAGGTCCTTCAGCGGTAACAGGTTCTTTTTGGTCTAAGTCTTTAAAGGAGCTTAAAGCTACCTCAAGACGAGCTTCAAGTTGATCAGCGAGGTTTAGCAGGTTCTCTTCTGGTAATGATCCTGTTTTTACTATTTCACTCTCGGTTTCCTCAATTTTTGTGGTACTTATAGGAAAATCGGAACGAGGCGTCGGAGAAAGATCCATAGAACGAGTAATTGGGACTTGAATTTCGACTCTCTCTTGTTCTTCTACTAGATCCCTTAGACGACTGTTTTCTTGTAATACTTCCTCAATCTCCTGAGCTTGAGAATCAATTTTCTCTAAAACTTGATAATACTGGATTTTAAGGTCATGAAGAGCTTTGTCGAGAGATTTGATATCTGATGCAAGTTGGTCTTTCTCACGAATTGCATCTTCTAGTTTTGTTTTTTGTAACTGTAGTTCCTGAGAATTTGTGGAATCAAGTAGCGTCATGAGGGATTGTAACGTGCTTTCGTGAATTTGTTCACTTGATTCATTGATAATTTGAGATAAATGCGTTTTAAGACGAGAAATTTCTTGAACCAATGCATGATTTTGCTGCTGCTCTTCATTAATCGTATTTAAAGCATCATAGAGTCGTTTATTGAGAGTTTCAATATCTGATGACTGATGAGAAATTTCTTCTTCTCGTTGTTGGAGCAACTGCTGGTTTTCAAGAAAAGCTTCTTGTATGGCAGCTATGTCTTCTTTTGATCCGCTTGTGAGTATTTCCTGGAGGACTACGTTCTGATGTAGGAATTCTGGAAATCTTTTGATCTGCTGTGAATTTATGTGCTTAATGGTTTTTTCTATGGCCTGAAAAATGATCTTTATGTCATCGACTGAATAAATAGCTTGTCCAGACCCAAGAACTTCTTCAAGTACGCGAGCTATTGTTAATCTCAGCTGCTGATCCAATTCTTTGTGAAAAAAGCCAACTAGTTTTAGAAATTCAAGAGTAGGATCCAATCGTTTTTCATCATGAGCAGTCAAGTCATCATCCAACGTTTCGGACTATAATGAAGCATCCAATAATAATAAGTATAGAGATTATTTGAGAGTAACCATTAGATTTTTTGCACTTCACTTATTCCGACAAAAACAGCTTGATAGAGCTAACCAACTAAAAAGGATTTTAAATTGAAACCAGTCAGCTGTCAATATAGTGGTTAAGTAAGGTTAGTCTTATTAACATATTTCCTTAAATTCATTCTATCGATTTGAAAGCATTTACTCTTTCTCCTACGGGTAATATCCATGAATACACTAATAATTGTAAATCCTGCTTCTTGTGGAGGGCGAGTGAAGAAAAAATGGCCTAAAGTTGAGAAAAGATTACTTGAATTAGGACTAGAATTTGATGTTGCACATACTGAAGCACCCAGACATGCTATTGATATTGCACGAGATGCTGCGACCAGTAATTATGATTTAGTTGTGTGTGGAGGAGGAGATGGAACTTCTAACGAAATAATCAATGGAATAATGACGGGAAATCCCCAAAAAACAGCTTTTGGAGCTCTCCCTTTGGGAACTGGGAACGATATTGCTGCCGCACTTTATATATCCGAAGATAATGAAGAAGCTTACCAAACTCTTCTTAATGGTAAAAAAATAAAATGTGATCTAGGAAAAGCAACAAGTGAAGATGGAGTTCAAGTACGGTACTTTGCGGGCATTGCTAGCCAAGGATTAGATTCAGAGGTTTCAGATAGAAGTAATAGAGGGCGTAAATGGATGCCAGGAACCGCAAATTATATATCTTGTCTTCTAAAGGGTCTTATAAGCTTCAAAACACAAGAAATAACTTTACGTTTAGATAACGAAGAAGTTACCGATGAACTTATATTAGCGGCTGTAGCTAATGGACCACGATATGGAGCAGGAATGCATATTTGCCCAGATGCAGATGTACAGGATGATTTATTTGACATTTGTATTGTTAGAAAGGTAAGTAAGTGGACAATACTTCGATTATTTCCAAAGTTATATTCTGGAACACACAAAACCCATCCTAGAGTCTCTATATTCCGTTCCAAAAAAGTAGAAATCGAAGCATCTGATGCAGATAACCCTTACCTTTATCAATTAGATGGAGAAGTTGTTGGTCCTCTTCCTGTAAAATATGAAGTAATCCCACGCGGATTGACTGTACTAGCTACGCCCAATCTTATTATAGAATCTGAATCATCATAAACAAAAATCTATTTACCCAGAAAAATAATCTAGAGAAGACTATATATCATGTGGTGAATTATAAAATGGCTCTCTCAGACCTACAAGATCTTGGTATCTTAATTGGGTTAACATCACTTGGAATTGGTATAATTACATTAGGTATTGGATTATATTTTATGTTAAAATCGCGTAAAAAAGGTAGTTTTGATCTTCCTCACTTCCTCACAGGTCTTGGAATTGTTGGACTCGGAGCACCTTGGTTAGGAGGTACAGCACAGTTTTTAGCGATAATTCTAACAGGAGAGGCTCTTCCTTATAAAACACAAGTCTATATCTCAATATGGGGACCTCCAATAGCTGGATGGGCATGGATACATATCGTATTTTCTCTAATAAAGAAAGAATGGCGAAAATATGCATTAAGTGCTATAACACTACTTAATCTCATTTTTATTATATTTACATATATTCTTCTTCCATTTACGAAGACCACAGAAGAAATAGAGAATGGATCGAAGTATATTACTGCAGAAGGAATAGTAAAATTCTCTGTTCCAGAAGATACTGGGTTACCAGATACCCGATTTATCGGTATTCCAGGAATATGTGTAATATTATACATACTCATCTTTCTAGTCGTTGTAGGAGGAGTATTCCTTTGGGTAAGTGTAAAAACTTCATCAATGAATACTAGATGGAAAGCACGCCTAATCGGAGTTGGATGTTCAAGTTATGGGATTTTTGCACCAGTTGATGCTACTTTTTCATCAAATCCCATAATAATAGTTGTTATTCGTATACTACTTGTATGTTCATTTTTACTGATAACAATAGGGTATACTCTTCCAAATTGGTTTAGATCCAAAATAGGCATTCCTCAACCCTAGATTCTTCATATCAAGACTTATAACAACATTTTGAATCAAATTGTATGGAAATCGCTGAAAATTGCGAATCTTCAAAATCGTCCTCATTGGTGAAGGGGGAACTGGTAAGACTACCCTTCGAAAGAGTTTTATGGGGGAAAATCTCCCTGGAGATGATATAGTTGAATGGTGGATGGGGAGTACTACAGATACCCCTTACAAAATGACGATTGGAGCAGATTTCTCTCAAAAAGAGGTTGAAATAGAGTACAAGGGGAAAAAAGAACTCGTACGGTTTCAAATATGGGATCTTGCGGGTCAGCCTCGTTTTTTTGAGGTAGCTAAGAAGTATTTTGCAGGTGCACATGGAGCTTTAGTTCTATTTGACATTACTGCTCCCTCAACATTCAAAAATGTACCAACATGGCTTAATCACTTGACAGAATATTCTGGTCACGGAATAGTTCCTTTTGTGATAATTGGAAATAAATCAGATCTCCGAGCAGATGATGATCCTAGACATATTGGCCCAAATCAAGCAAGAAAGTATGTTAAGCACTTGAATAATATAACGAAGAAATATGGGTTTAATGTTCCTTATTTAGAAACATCAGCTAAATGGAGTATTAATGTCGATGAAGCTTTCAAGACTCTTGCAATAAGTGTTATAACATGGGTTGAACGACGTAAAAAAGCGAAAATTACATCACCTTTACACAGCATCAAAGAGATTGAGAAGGAAATTTATCAAGCTACTTCTTTTTCTGACCTTGCTAAAATTACTCCAAAAATTGATGAAATTGAATTTTCTCTTGCATTTCATGATGACAAAAGAGTACAAATCGAACCACAATTAGAAGAAATCAAGCTACAAATCCGAAAAAAGTATAACCGGTACCAGTACAAAAAGAAGCAAAGTGAAAAAGGCCAGAAAACTGAAATAGAAATATTTTCAAGATTAAATAAATTAAAAGAACAAGCAAATACATTGGAAAATGAAATACTGAGCAGAAGAACAAGATCAAATCTAATTTCATCCGAAGAAAAACAACATCAACTTGTTAAAGCCGTTGAAAATGTTCCTATCAGAATCCTTGTAGGATTTCGGTCCCCGAGAATGAATGAGGCTAAATCTCTACAAGTTAATCTTATTTCCAAACTGAAGTGTCTAAAAAAGCTAATTATAGAAGAAAAAGAATCATTGTTTCAAGAAAAGGAGATACCGTTTGAGATAACTCAAGAAACTGAAATAGTTTCAATGTCTAAAATATCTTCTTTTCAGCATGAGAAAGAATTGAAACCAGCTATTCGAGAACTTACTCCTGAGACAATGATAGATGATACTCTACAACATGAATACCATGGATTCACATGCCAAGATATGCCATCAGACATAGCATGTACCCCATCTGATGCTGGGCTTACCCATCCTAGCAGAACACAAATTGATGAGCTTAGGAAATTATTCACAGGGGATTGGAAAGACATTGAAATTGGTACGAAAAAATTATTGGATTTTATGGGCTTCAATGCGATACATGATGAAAGAATAGGGGATGGAAAGGTGATTGAGCATCAATTGGACGTATATTGCACGACAAAGGAAGGAATAGAGTTTATAGTAGAATGCAAAAAGGTAAAAAATATAGAATCACAAGGAAAAAAATATATTGACACCTTGATTGGGAAGATGACACAATTACGGCGTGAAGGGCATTTCATTGGTGGAGCTATTTTTATTTCGACAGAACCTCTCAATCCCAAGCATCAAGCTCAAGCATCAAGAAATACTATTCTTACCCTTACAACCAATGAAGCGATTATAGCTGCCAGATATATCAATGAATCTGTCCAGTTCTTGTATGATTTCTTTATGTGGAGTTCATCAGCTAGGGTAGATCTCCCGCCTGCGCTTATTGATAATTTTCAAAGATGTATGATCTGTAAAGGGTATCTCAAGGACAATGATGTTGTTTGGTTTGATATGAATATGTATACAGCGCATATAAACCATTTGAAGGAATGGACGAAGATTAAAGCTGTACACCCGATAACAGGCCAATCATTACGGAGAGTAGAAGGAAAAGGGGTTTGGTTTGAAGGTAGGATTCACAATCTAAAGTTTCAACGAGGTCATACAGCATCATGATCAACAACTAAATGCCAGTAAAAATAGCTGAAACTGAATTTTTACCTAAATACTGAAAGTTAAGGCCCCACCCTGAGTTAAAGAAGCAAGCAAGAAAGCAATGCAGCCAACAAGGATAATATTACGACTTAACATACGCCCGCGAGTAGCTGTTTCGACATCCTGATTTTTCAAAATAATATAACATAAATAAAGGATCATTCCGTCCATTATGGCCCCTGATATCATATAAGCGATATTGTTTTTGAATGCGCCAATTAAAGGAAGAGGAGACATGACTACTACGAGGAAAAGTAAAATAACTGCGATATAAGCTGCCCCCCTGACACCGATTGTTCGTGCAAGAGTATGTGCAGTGTCTCCTTCCACATCTTGAATGTCTTTAATAATTTCGCGTCCCCAACCTGCTAAAAAGGCTAAAGCACCCATACAAGTTATTGTAAGTATTACTTCACTTGTAGGGTTAGAATTTGTAATTGCTATCAAACAGTACGAGCCTAGGAGATAGGGACTTGAATAACTCTGAGCTACGATTAGATTACCTATCATTCCGAAGTTTTTCAAACCTGCAGAGTAAAAAAATGAGAGCAAAGATAGAACTGCACAAGCTAGAGTTAGAATACCCCCAAGTTGATAAAGAAAGAGATCTAGAAAAGCACATAGAAGAACACCACTTAAGAGACCGCAAATTGCTAAATCGCGAACCAACCTAGGACGTAATTCTCCCCTTGCTAATGGACGATCAAAACGTTGATTACGAATATCAACATCTATATCAAAATAATCATTGAGCGCTTGACTAGAACCAACAATTAAAGCAGGAATCCAAAGAGCAATAAGAGCCGCTGGAATATGTATAGCTACATTCATAAGCCTTGCTGAAACTATTGCACCTGTAACTGCTGCGATAGCAGCCATTATTGGATGAGGAGCGCGTATTAATTCGAGAATAGCCCAAAATGTTCTGAACTTCTTCCGCAACCGCAGTATACGCTCCTAGGGGAATTTCTATAAAATTTCTAAATAATATGAGCATTATTAAATCCTTTAAAAATCCTTCATTCTCTTGATAAAAGAATGTCGTCATCTCATATTACGATTAAAAGCGCTGATCTCACAAAAATCTATGCTAATGGAGTCACAGGAATCGAAGGACTTACACTCGAGGTATACGAAGGGGAAACATTTGGCATTATTGGGCCAAATGGGGCGGGAAAAACAACAATGATTCGATTATTGGCAGCTATGCTGAAACCTACACGAGGAAATGCTTTTGTAAATGGATTCAACGTACTTAAGCAAAAAAATGAAGTAAAAAAGGTGACAGGCTTGTTACCTGAAGCAGCAACTGCCTATGAAAACCTTTCTGGACGGGAGTTTTTACAATTCATCGGTGAACTCTATAAAGTCCCAAAAAAGACCCTCGGAAAACGTGTACCTGAATTATTAAATGTTTTCGGATTAGAAAATCGCCAAAATGACCTAATAAGCGGATATTCCAAAGGAATGAAGCAACGTCTTATTTTAGCGTCTACTCTAATACATGATCCAAAAATCCTATTTTTAGATGAACCCACTTCAGGACTTGACCCGAGTGCTGCTCGATTGGTGAAAGATCTCATTCTCGCGCTCGCAGATCAAGGAGAGAAAGCAATTTTTATTTCTACACATCAATTAGCGCTCGCAGAAGAGTTGTGTGATAGGGTAGCTCTTTTGCTTAATGGTCGGTTGTTTCGAGTAGGATCCATTCCTCAGCTAAAAGAAGAGATAGGAAGCGCAACTCTTGAAGAAGCGTTTCTGACTATTACTGGATATGATAATCACCGAGCTGCACTTTTAGAATGGAGATGAACAGGTGGACACTTAATTGCAAGCAATGACCTTAGCTCGTTATGAGTTTCGTAATTATTTCAATCGCTTTCTTCGTCGTCCATACTCATTAGCACTGTACTTGTTTGGAGGATTTATTGCTTGGTTTGGTTTCTGGACATTAATTTTTGTGATTCGGAAAGAAAACCTGCTTTCTTTTACTACTGAGAATTTAAGCGCCTTTGTTCAGATGAATAAGATATTTATAGGGACATTGTTCTTCTTAATTATTAGTTATACTTTATACTTCACTCTTGGAAAACGTAGAGGGCGTAATCTGGAAATTCTTTTTTCTACACCTATTGACGCGAAAGATATTTTCTTAGGCTCTTTATTAGCTATTTCTCCTGTCTATACGTTGTTATTTTGTTTCGTAAGCGTTCCTTATTTCCTTTTCATGTTTTTAGTTCTCGAGATTTCCTTGTTAGGGATAATAATCACACTTTTAAGTTTCTTTCTGGTCTTTTTTTCTGCTTTAGCGATTGGTGAAAGTTTAGCCTTGACTATTGATGCGTATATCAAAAAATTACTCCTAAAATTTCCTCATTTGCGTTTCCTTCTCGGATTAATTGGATTTTTATTATATTTGTCACTTTTTTATGGACGTTATATCTTTTCAAATGAGGAAGGATCATCATTTTCTTTAAGATTCCTCGGACAAGTAATAACGCTTCTTCCTAGCAGTTTAGCACTTCAGATTCTTTATGAAACGATCAAACCCGCTCAAGGGGGAACTACAAACTATATTGCAGTATTCTTTTATCTCTCAGTCCTGATTCTTCTAATAGGAAGTATTTTAGGAATAGGAATGATTTGGGCAAACAAGGTTTTGAGTTTAACAGAAGCATTTGAAGTAGTTTCAGCGGTGATTGGAACAGAAGGATTTTTAGAAAGATCATTCAGGAAACTCTTGAAACGACTGCCAATTGATTATAGCGAGCCAATAATGATCCAACTTAAGCTATTAATACGAGATCCTCACGCAATTCAACGTATAGCCATCACTTTAGCATCCATTCTTATTGCTACTCCTCTCTTAGGAGTGGTGGCGATTATAGAGAATCAGGAAAATCCAATTTTTCAAGAAAACCCTATAATTCAAACAACTATCTTGATAGGTATGATGACGATCCTTATTATGCCCCTGAGCATAATTCCTTTTACCACAACAACTTTTTATCTTTCAAAAGAGCAAATGTGGATCTGGGATCAAACACCCTACGGTAGACGCGAATTTATGAACAGTAAAACCATCCAAGCACTTCTCCTTTTACTTCCATGTCCATTTCTTTTCTTTATAGCATCTCTCATCCCGCTTTCTGTTGTTAACTATCCTTCTATTGGAACCCGACTAGGTGCTATAATAGGTGTGTGTATCTTTTCAATTCTAGGAGGGATTTTCCTAATAAATTCTGTTCTTTTAGGTATGGTAATCAGCAGTTTATATCCAGTGACAGAGATTCGTGGATCTGGACAAGCACGAAACAGCTTTTTGATCTTAACTGGACTTGTTGCAATCCATGTGCCGATCTTTGTTATTATACTTACTTTTTTAAGTATAATCCTTCCACTTCCGCCAACTCCACCTTTTATTTTCATCTATCTTATTCTCACGCTTTTTATTAGTTTTATAGTAGTTCTGGGGTTTCTGATCATGTATTATCGACACATTGTGAGTATTCTAGAAGAGAAAGATTTCCTAACCACCTAAAATAACGAATTATGCCCATATGTTGAACTTTAGAAGTTTTTTTATTCAACACTTTGCTCTTCTTCCATAACTTTCAGAGAACCATTTAATTGCGTAATTTTCTCATGATTAGTTCCAATAAAACGCTCAAGAAAATCCTCATTGCAATTCAAGAGCTCTTGCAAATAACATCGCGTGAAAAGAAGGGTTTCATCACTCAAGTAACTTGTTTCTTGATAAAGATCAACCATAGCGCGATTAAATCCCGTTTTCACGATGTTCCAGAATGTTTTACTATCTGATAACTGACCTGGTTCAATAACAGGATTATCAAGATGGTAAGGGGTGTTTGTAATTAAGATATAGTTTACAATTGTGTTTGGATTTTCTTCTTGGTCTTCTAGGTACGCATATAAGTTCATGAAGATAGAAGGAGCATCTAAATATGCAAAGGGATTGTTCTCTCTTAGTACAGAATCTAACACATAGCAGCGCTTTCTTTTCTTGCATTGTTTATCTTCAGCAGAATTACAGGCGGTTATTGTAAATCGAAGAATACCAACTAGATTTTTTTCTTCTCGTAAGTCTTCAAACACATGTAAGTCAGCTGGGTTGAGATCAGATTTTAGTAATTCCAAATCTGGGTATTCAGGAATTGACTCTGTCTCAAATTCAGGTGAATCACCAAAAAAACAGATGATTAACTCCCAAGGGGTGATTTCCTTAATGGATGACACTTAATATCACCATAGATTCTTTTATAGAACGCAAGAGTAACATAATAAATACTCAACATATACAGGTTGCTGTTCTAGAATAAAATTTCACTAAGTTACTGTTATTCAATTGATTTCATTGCTTAGAAAGGCATTAATCTTTCAATAATAGCCAAAACTACCCAAAATACTACAAGTTATGATTGGGTTTTTTTTAGTGGATGTTAATGCGTTTTCCGCATCGGATAACCAAGTTGCGTTGTTTCGGAATGTATCAGGTGCTGCAACAATGGTGGGGGGTTTTTTATTAGGAACTGCATCCACGAAAATAAAAGACTCGACACTACTAACCTTAGGGGCTAGTTTTGCTTTATCATCATTAATTTGGCTGGCAATTTCTCCTTCTTTTCTTTTGGTTTTAATTGCAGCAATACTGATAGGGACTGCAGAGGTTATAATTAATGCCTCAAGCTATGCAATAGTCGCTAGGTTAATTCCTGAAGAATATCGAGGACAGTTATTTGCTTATTATAATGTTACATTCTTCTTATCATGGGGTTTAGGGGCTACACTAATCACTGACCCTATTTCTGATTTATTAATAGCTCAAGGTACTTTAGAGGCAACAGCTTATAGGATAAGTTTTCTAGTTGCTGCCTTACTGGTGATAATTGGATTAATTATCCTATATTTCTCATTTAAACAGATTTCTAAACCGAGCTTAGACATTTTAGTTACTAACTCTTAGAACAATTCCCTTAAATCATCATTTTCTCGAGTTCTTCATGTCCTACATCATTAACTTGCCTATTATGATAAGGAAGATATTAGTCGCGCTTTATTAACTTTAATAGATTTATTTCACCGGATGACAGTGGAAACAGCGGAAAAAACAATTATCAATATCCAGTTGTACTCAAGAGAATAAAAAAAATGGATAAGTAACTGTCTTTCAGAGAATGACCACTGAAACGACTGACTCGAGTGATTCGATATTATTATTGTCTTCAAAAATCATCAATTTAATTTTAATATTCTCAATTCTTGTTATCATAAAGCTACTAGAGCTTCATTTTTTCAAGTTCATCAGGAGTAATTTCAGCAACTCGACCATCCTTCATTAAAATAATCCTCTCGGCATGTTCTGCAATATTCAGGTCGTGAGTGACTAATACAATGGTAGAACCTTGTTTATGAAATTTTTGCAGGAGTTTAAGGATCTCTTCACCTGTTACTGAATCCAAATCACCTGTAGGTTCATCAGCAAAAAGGACTGCAGGATTATTCATAAGTGATCGAGCTACAGTAACTCGTTGCATCTGACCACCAGAAAGTTTGTTAGGGAATTGATGACTGAATTGTTCCAAGCCAACATCTTGTAAAAGTTGAGATGATTGTTCTTTTCTACCGCTTGTTTTACCAGCGAGATCTGCAGGAAACGCTACGTTCTCCATATTATTTAAAACGGGTAAAAGATTGTAAAATTGAAAAATAAAGCCCATTTTATCCCTACGAAGCTCAGTTAACTGCTTATCTGAAAGTGTACGAAGATTAACTCCATCGACGTAGACTTCACCCCGGTCTTGAAAATCGAGTCCTGACAAAATGTTCAGCATTGTCGTTTTCCCAGAACCAGAAGGACCAATTATGCTAACGAACTCACCTCGTTTGATATCTACATCACAACCTCGGAGAGCATAAACTGTAGATGCTGGGAGCTTGTATTGTTTAAAAATGTCAGTTACATAAAGTACGGAGTCCTCAGGAACGTCAATTTCTTCTACTTCACCATATTCGAACGCTACACCGCCTTGTAAAACAGTAAATTGGGGAATGTCAGCGTACGCGTCAGTCCAGAATCTGATGCTCTCAAGTGATATATAAAAATCAAGAATGTATTGTAAAAGTTTAACTTCAAGCGGATTGTGCTTAACATCGCTCTCGACAGGTCTAAGCTCACTATCACGGACTAAATCCCGTAGTGTAGAAGCTAAATCCCCAAGGCTCAGTTCTATCTTCTCCATATCTGAGTAACGAGCCTTCACTGCTTCAAGATCAATAAATTCTCGAGCTACTTCTTTAATACCTTCTGAACGGAGAAAATCTGCTTCTGCATTTACTTCATCTAGAATTCTCTCGAAACGAGCGACTTCTCTTTTTGATATTTTGATAATATCTCGGAGCCCTAATACTTTACCTTGCAGTACTCTGAGAGTATTACTAAGATCGGCTTTGTGTTGATTGTTAGAAGCAGGGTCAGTAAGGATGGGACGATGGGAGGTCAAAATTTGTATTCCGCTTTCAGCTAATGAAAGAGGTCCCTCTAGAAGCGTTTTGAGATTTGGTAAAAACTGGTTGCCAAAAATTATCAGTGATAATTCATCGACCAGTTCACCAATGGATTCACGTTCTCCTTCAATCGCTGAAGGGCGATTAATAATTCGATTGTACAATACAAGTCGGTCTTCTTCTACACCAGGTAAATCCCAGAGAGTAAATAAAGTTTTGTCATTCATTTCATCATATCGCCGATTGAGATCATTGAGCAGTTCCTTAAACCGTGCTTCTATCTGTACTTTTAGCTCTTCAGCTTGAACTTGAGGTAAATGACGATTAGCTCTTAATAGGGCTTTTTTTGACTCGTTTAATTCAATATCTTTCTTGAGAGCTCTTTTTCTGTTGCTTTTGATTTTAGAGAGATATTTCTTATGATAAACATCTATTAACTTAGCTTCAAGACGTTTTCTATTCTCTGAATCCTCAAAATGAGCAGCATCGAGATGTGCGTGAGCTAATATAAACGTATTGAGCTCCTTTGTTTTAGCATACTTAGTTTTACCTTGTTTCCGAAGAGTTTTGTTAAATATCTTGATAAGCTGCCTATTCCTTAATCTTTCAAGTTTGTTAATAAGAAAACCACAATAGAATTCTGCGACTTCTGGTTGCGTCATCATCATTCAACTCCTAAAGACCTTCATCCACCACTAAACCATCCTTAATTCTAATGATTCTATCACATTGATCACCGACGAATTGACTGTGAGTCACTAGTAACATTGTTTGTTCGTTTTCTTTGTTGATACGACGAAAGAGATCCATGATATCGCTGGAAGTAAGAGTATCTAAATCACCTGTTGGCTCATCACCAAGTAACATTACTGGTTGGGTAACCAAGGCTCGAGCGATCGCTATACGCTGTTCTTGACCGCCTGAAAGTTCTCCAGGACGATGAGTTAGCCGTCCACCCAATCCCAGTTCACGTAAGATAATAGTAGCTCTTGTACGGGCTTCACTTGTGTCTAATTGTTGAATGAGAAGCGGAACTAATACATTCTGAAGGGCAGTCAAAAATGGGAAAAGATTGAACAATTGAAAGATAAAACCAAGCTGCTTGTTCCGAAAAGCTGCCATTTGTGCGTCAGAATAGGTGGCAAGGTCTATTCCATTAATAAACACTGTACCTGAAGTAGCCTTAGATAAACCACCTATAACGTGAAGCATAGTGGTTTTACCACATCCTGAGGGACCCATTATGGCAACCATCTCTCCTCTACGGATGCGTAAATTCACTCCACGTAGGGCACAAACTTCATTAGGTGTACCTTGAGCGTAGATTTTGTGAACATCTTTAAGTTCAAGAATATAATCAGTATTACCCATATTTTACACTCCTAACCAGTATAACGTAGCGCTTCTGAGGGGGGGATCTTTTGGGCCGTCCAGCCTGGAATAATCGCAGCTATGAAGGCAAGTCCGAGAGTAAGTACAGTATAGAAACCAACAGAAGCCCACGGAATGAGAAAAGACATATTTCCTTCACCGAACATGGTTATGAGCCCATAACCAAGAATGATACCATTGAAAAGCCCAATTACGAGTCCAATCAATCCCATTGTAACCAATTCAATCACAACAGCGATGATCACCCCGAATCGTGTAAGTCCGATCGACCGCATCATACCAATTTCACGCTTTCTTTCACTAACAGAGCGCACTGAAACAACCAACAACCCCATGACTCCCACAATGAATCCCATAGAAGTGAAGCTTTGTAGAAACTGCATAAAACGATAATTTCCTTCAAGTTGTGCTTCATATATTTCCCATACGGGAATTACCTCAATTCCATGCAATCTGCCATTAGAGTACAACTGACGGAATTCCTTGTCAGCCTTATTGGACCAGGATTCTATGGCTGAAGCTAAATCAAAATTAGATTCTGATTTTAGTTTATAAGTAGTTTTAAAGAGAAAAGCATTTTCAGTGCCGTTTTGATTATTTTCAGTGAACGCATAAAGTTTGTCAGTCCACTCGCTAGAAACATAAAATAATTCATTTCTACCTGGTGCAGTACTTGGTTCTGTTGCTATTGTATAATCAGCAATTGGATTTGCCCAGAAATACGCAATTACTTTGAATTCTATTAAGCCTGTCCCAGTGGAATTAAGTAACCAGAGAGAATCGCCTATGGGGGTTCTTACAAACTCCCCACTCACGGGATCCATCGTATAAAATGTAGTGATTATTACTGGTTTTCCTCCTGAAGAAACAATTTTCCCGTTATCGTCCACAAAGGAATTATTTGCTACTCCTAGCCAAGCTAGTTCATTTTCTAGCATAAGGCGCTCATCATCATCAATAGAATCTTCAATTATGTTAAAGTCACCCATTTTCTCCCGTTCAACATCAAACGGAAATACCCACTGCCGTTCAATACTAAATGGATCTACCCATAGATCTGTGACATCTAGATCTACAACTAATGATTCAACATATTTATCAGGATCATCAAATGGGATGTTATCATTTTCAGGCTCTTCTGTGAATACCATTGTTTTTTCAGTCATTGTCATACCAGCAGCGAATTCTATCTCATCATTGTGTTCAATGGAATCCGAAGTTTTGACAAGGTTGGCATAATCGATCGTTTCGTTTATATCTTGACCGGCTATCGCAATTAGATCAATCTCTCCAGAAAATTCATCCACTTGACTGTCAAAACCATAACGAAGCGAATGGGACATAATGCCTACGAAGATATTCAGCGTGAGTACGCTTGCAAAGATAGCGAAGGTTAGAGTAGAGCGTGTTTTTTGAGCAGCGATTTGTCTAAATGCTAAAAGAGCTATGGCTTTAAATCGTTTCGGAAAGCCGACGACAAATTCTCCTGCATTCGCTACAAGATCTAGGTTAAGCCCTACAATCATTGTTGTGCCAACGATAAGCGAGAAAATTGTTGAGATGAACCATATCATTCCACCTGTGGTTTCTACGACCCATTCTAAGATGATTAAAAGATTGAATATAGGCCAGAGAACCAAAATCAATCCTATAAACTGTAAAGATAACTGTTCAGGAATTTCTACAAGCTTTCTTATGAAAAAGACTAAAATTAAAGTTAGTCCTATAAAAATTAACAGGAGTGGGAAGTATACGGACT
>JAEOTF010000417.1 GCA_016840025.1 Candidatus Hodarchaeota archaeon | reverse complement strand
TCCTAGTTTGTTGAACAAGCGTACCGCACAAATTCCCAAAATCATCTCTTGTTGTAATCTAAGTTAGGATCCCCCTCCATAGAGACGATCTGTTAGATAACGAAACCAAGGAACATTCTCAGAGATATTAGAGTCAAGTAAAAAAAGGTTAATGCGTCCTACATTAACTTTCCAAACTTTTACATAAACCTCAACCTCATCCTTCATTTTTACAGAAACCAATAGTGGTTTTCCGTTCTCCATATCTGTTACTTCTTCAATTGGCAAATCATCAAAATCATATTCCCTAAATATTTCTTCTTGCCAACCATTACGAGTAGAACTGATCTTTTGCGTAAAATATCCTTCTTGATATAAGAATCCAACCGCTACAATCGGAACACCTAGATCACTTGATTCTTTAAGATGGTCACCTGAAAGAACCCCTAAACCTCCCGAATAAATAGGTAAGGAATTATGTATACCATATTCCATACTTAAATATGCAATTTTAACAGTTTTATATTCAGGAAAGGTCGGATTCCACCATAAATGGTCTGCTTCTTTTAACATCTCGGCTTTAAAGGCCTTCATAACTTTATGATATAGATCTAGAAAGCTTTTCTTGTTTGCCATACTTTCTAAGCGTTTATCAGTCGTATAACGCAAAATAAAGATCGGATTATGATTCGAGTGCCAGAGAGGTGGATCGAGGATTTTAAACATCTCTCTAGCATCTGGATTCCAAGACCACCAGAGATTGTATGCTAGATCCACTAATTCTTTCAGATTTTCAGGGACTTTTTTTTCAAGTTTTGAACGTATGCTCATTTTTTAATCTTCCAATGAATTTATTTCGCTAAAATTTAATTCATACTATTTGGTTGAAATTATCTGTTTTACAATTTCAGTCTTTTTTCCTTCGCTGTATCACAAGCACTACTGGTAGCATTACTAACAACAAAAGTGCATATGTAAAACCTGGTGTGGTAGCTGACTGGCTAGATGCCTCTGTGGTCGTATTAGGAGTGTCATCTTGATTAATTATTTCAATGAAAAGATCTTCAAATTTAGAAGCGTCAGCATCTACAGCAACTTGGGCATTAGGTTGACCTTCTTCAACTGGCTTAGTTCGACCAATTTGACTTTCGTTATCTAATTCTATCTCTATAGAATATGTTTCTAATGTAACGACGCTTGGGTCGGTCAGGGCAACCGCTGCTAATTGATCCCAGAAATATAAGCCAGGTGTAGTAAATGTATGAACTATAATCGCTTCTGGAGTTGTCATTACGTTTTTTAATTCCATCTGAAAATCCTCTGTTTGTGGGACTTCGTTAGTGGCATCTAACGGCACAAGCATGATGGGTACCCCCGATTTGAAAATAATATCTGCAGCATGTGGATCAATGTATATGTTCCATTCTGCTTCATAATTCGGGATAGGTGATTCAGAACCTACATTCCCAGCAACATTTACTGCTCCACCCATGATATCTATCAGTTCAATTCTGTCCTTTATAGAGGGTTCAGCTTGAAAAGCCATCGCGATATTGGTTAAAGGACCCAAGGTCACTATTGTGATGTTTTCAGTAGAAGCATTGATTGTTGAAATAATCAATTCTGTTGCATTCATTTCGGGCGGTTGCAGATTGGTCTGGGGTAAATCTAAACCATAGAACCCCGCACTCGTTTCTCTCCACTGAGTTGGAACTGAATGATTGGTATAAAGTGGTGTATCCTTTCCAGCGGCAACGGGTATATCCCGAATCCCGAGATAGTCTAACAATTGTAGTATGCTATTTACACCTGTTTTTACATAGGTTACGCCACATGAGACTGTAATAGCTCGAACGGAAATTTTTGGGTGCTTTAAAAGATATAGAATAGCTCCCACGTCATCTGGGGCAACATCTGTATCAATTATAATTGGAATTTCTTCTAGGATGGGACTGGTTCGCACAGCAGCTGGTATGGTACTTATTATCAGAAATCCTATTATCAAGGAAGTTTTCAATAAAGAAACATTCACTATCTTTATCACCCCAGAAAAAATATGACCAAAATATTTGTCAGCTATTATTGAGTGATTTAGTATATTAAAGCGGCTATTGAGAGTGACTATTCAGTATTACTCTTTATATTATCAAGGAACTAATAAGGAACTATTAAAAGCTTGATTGGCTTCAAAAAGGGCGAGTACAGTGACACATGAAGAAAATATTCCTGAAAGCGAGCCTAAAACTTGGTTAACGAGAAATATCTTATTGTTAGGATTAGTGAGCTTTTTCGCGGATTTGAGTGGTGAGATGATGACCCCTGTGCTTCCCTTGTTCATTATTGCAATTGGTGGGTCTGAAGCAGCAGTAGGCTTCATTGGTGGATTAGGAGACGCTGTGGCAAATTTCATGAAGGTCTTATCGGGGTACATTTCTGATAGGGTTGGACGGCGTCGTGAACTAATCCTTGTGGGCTATGGAATACCTTTCTTTGCCAAATTTGGGATTGGTCTTTCTAATTCGTGGGAACAGGTTGCTGTATTAAAACCCACAGAACGTTTAGGTAAAGGTATTAGAGGTGCTCCACGTGACTCGTTATTAGATGACTCTTCTCTTCCTGAATTAAGAGGGAAAGTTTTTGGGTTTCATCGGACAATGGATACTGCTGGAGCAGTTTTAGGGTCTTTTGGTGCTATTCTTCTTGTTCTCCTATTTTTTGAGAGTGAGCTTGAAACCCTTAAGCTCATAATTATTGTGGCTGCATTTGTTTCGCTTCTAGCTATAATTCCAATCCTACTAATCCAAGAACCGAAACAAGTACTAGCCCGTGAGAGACGAAAGACTAGTCTAATACAGAATCTAAAGGATCTCCCTTCGGACTATTACAGATTCTTGTTCGTATCCACTATTTTCAGTTTAGCTAATTTCACTATCTTACTCTTTGTATTAGCTTCAAAGAATGTTATACCTGCAGGTGAATCGGAACAATTCCAGGTTATCATCCCTATCGCTTTTTTTGTTCTATTTAGTCTAGTTTATACCATTCTTTCTACTCCTTTTGGGACTTGGTCTGATAAAATCGGCAGAAAAACTGTGTATGCTATCGGCATGATTATCTTCATTTTAACATGTGTTGGATTCATTTTAGCCGATGAATTATGGATGTTAATAGTGGCCTTTGTCCTTTATGGGGCTTTTAATGCTGCGTTTGATGGGATTCAAAAAGCATACACAGTAGACGTTGTACCTCCAGAATTAAAGGGTACGAGTCTTGGGTTACTTCAAACTATAACAGGTTTTGCGGGAATAGCAGCAGGTATTATTGCTGGTCTTTTGATGACTGAGAATATGGATTTACCCTTCATTTATGGCGGATTAATGGCTTTTATTGCTTTGGTTCTTCTACTAGTCATAAATATAAAACCTTGGGAAGAAACAAAATCACTTCAACAAGTGTAAATAGGAAACAAGCTATTCTTTAGCTGCAAAGTAATTTACAAATTGATGGTTGATGAAAAAAAGTCGAAACAATTCCCCATTAACCCGTGCATTCTTTAAAACGAGATAATTATCATGCTGGATTTCATGGAAGGTTCCCTCAGCCACAATTAATTCTTCCCCCTTGGCGAAAACAACTCGAACAGTTTCAAGCCCGAACTCTTCCTTTTCACTTGACATAATCGTTCCACCAATCAATATTTCGAAATTCCTCTTTAAATCGCCTGTAGCTTAGGTCGTTTATGATGGTAACTTGAATTTTTTGCGGATTTCAAGCTCAAAAATTAGGCTTTTAAGAACTAGCAGACAATGTTAAAAATAGCTTTAAACATAATTGAAGTAATAAAAAAAAAAGAGGATTTCAAGGATTAAGAACTTGTTTGCTCATCGTTCTTTCAGAAACTACACTGGTTTCATCGCCTCAAAAATCAAATGGTAATGAGTAATTGCTTCATTATCATTTTATTACTTCGGCGAGTATATACAGAATACCAGCGATGATAATTAAAAGACCACCGAAGGCAACTAGCCCAAGAACAATATAAATTATTCCACGGACTACGTGGGCTTCAATTTCTAATTTATCTAACTCTAGATAAATGATAATTAATCCCACGACAATAGCTAATATTCCCATAGCTATCCGATTAGCTTCCTCACCTACATCCATTGCGGTTGGATACTCTTCGAGTAATGGAATGTCAGCCAGCATGTCCAATATCAGGGCAATACCTGCCACTATAACAAATATTCCCGCAATAAATGCCACTATTCGACCTAATGTCGCCAAGGTGTTTCGTCTAACTCTGCCCATGTGTTTCTCCTCTTTCTACCTCATGTTATATTTAGAATAACCAATTTCTATGATTCTTCATGAATATTTGGTTCTTCATTGGAATCATAAAAAACCTCAAAACAATGAAAAGAAACATAAAACTATAGAAAAAAAGGAATTTGGTGATGAAGCTGGTTAATGTTGAAAGTTCTCGCGTAGAAGGAGATAAGGTTCTTGAGAGAATTGTTCTCTTTATTATACCCCTGTTTTTATCACTTATTTTCATTCAAACACTAAGAGAATTCATTGCATATATTTATTTTATTAATCTAAGCGCGATGAGCATAGATCCCTCGATTTTCGCTTCAGTGTTACTATTATTTTCATTCCTTCTAATTCCATTCTCCAAAAAAAAGACACATTTACTCTATCTTGTGAGTAGTGTGAGCTGCATTGTTTTTCGTCTTCTTATGTTTCCTTTTCATACCTTTTTGGCACTTTATATCCTCATGGCAGGTTTATCATTGGCTTCCTTCGTAGTATTCCTACCAGTTTTACTGGTCTATATGGATAAGCTTCACTATAGCGTATTTGAAGTAACAAGCGCTGTAGCAATAGGATTTAGCATCGATGTTGTTTCACGAATATGGGGGCGATCTTTTGACCTATCAACCCAATTAATTGGCTATGTCCTTCTTCTGGTCGTATCAATTACTATAATTGTCCATTTAATTTTAGCATGGCATAAGGATTGGATTCAATTCCCTGACTACTTAGTAAAAGACTCCCCTCATCAAAATTCAAAGCTTTTATTTTTAGGCGTTGGCGTAGGTGCCTCTATTTTTCTATTTTATGGATTCTTAGCATATCCTACCGTCTTAAGCCGATGGACTGGACATTCTTATCTTTTAATGGCTATTTTTACTCTAGTTGGATTTTCGACAGCGCCTACGTTACTTTTAACAATAAAAGAAGAACAAAACATCCCTAATTACTTTCATATTTCCCTGATCGCAAATACTCTCCTAATCATATGGACGGTAGATTTTGTAGTCTTTCATTCAATATTTCTTATCTTCACTAGTGGACTTGCAGTAATCGCTCTATTCTTGGATTTAAGCCTTTTATTCCGATTTTCGATAAATAAATTTGATCTCGAGCAAAATGCGATCTTTTTCGGAATTGGATTTACATGTCTGTTGCTTCTTATTATCTTCTTTGTATTTTCAGTAACCTATGGTCAAATATCAAAGATTTTCAAGGGTACTCAGGGATTTCTTATCTTTCTTGCGTCATTTCTAACTTGTATTTCTTCAATTTTGGTGAGTTCACGCCTAAAGGAGGTAGTAAAATGAAGTACAATCAGTTCTTTGTCATCACAATAATTTCTCTCATTATTTTTTCTATAGGGCTCTTAGGACTGTATTCTCAACCAGAAATTGCTCCCGAAACACCGACAACAATGCCGATCAAAGTAATGACCTATAATATACACCAAGCATATACGCCCGATGGTATCTTGGATTTAGTTATGATCGGTGACACCATTAAAAACTCTGAAGCATCCATAGTTGGCCTTCAAGAGTCAGATACAGCTAGATTTACTTCAGGAAATGTTGATGCAGTTAAATATCTTGCTGAAAAGCTAAATATGTACTCTTTTTACGGCCCTGCAACCAGTGAACATACCTATGGTGTTTCTCTCCTTTCTAAATTCCCTATCTATGATGTAGATATTATTTTCTTGCCTAGTGTTGAAGATCAACGGGTTTGTATAGAAGTGGAATTAGAGGTAAGTGATACAACTCGATTAATTGTTCTTGTTACTCATCTAGGGTTAAGTTGGGAAGATCGTACTACACAGGCTGAAAAAGTAATGGTTCAAGTTTGGGGAGCGGATCCTCGTTGGCCCGTAGTTCTTATGGGTGACTTCAATACACTCCCAACAGGTGACCCTGAACCCGGGTCAGGAGAAACACGAAAAGACTCCATATACACTAATATCACACAAACTCTGCAAGATTGTTGGACAGGAGCAGGACACCCACTTAATTCAAAAGATGGGTTTACATGGGATGCGACAAACCCCAGTGAGCGGATTGATTATATTTTTGTCTCTCCAGAAATAACTATCAACAACTGTTTTGTAATGTCGTATAAAGCGGCTCCTGGATCTGACCATCTCCCCGTTGTGGCTGAAATTTGGATTTCTTAAGGTTCTTCCGGTTGTTGTTCTGATAGTATCTGAGGTTTTTCATCTAGTTTTGTTACTTTAAGCGTACTAATTCTATTTCTTGCGATCTCAACTACCTCAAATTGATATCTATCAAATTCAAACTTCGCTCCAACCTTTGGAATCCTATCTAATTGTTCTACTACAAATCCCGCAGCTGAAATTACATCATTAGTTTCGATACTTGTCCCTAATTCCTTATTTAAATCATCTATGTGAATGGCGCCATTAACGAGGTATGTTCCTTCTTCTATCATCTTAATTTCTGGTGCTTCTTTCTCTTTATCATATTCATCCTCGATAGGACCCACTAGTTCCTCAAGAATATCTTCAAGAGAGAGTATGCCGCTCAGTACCCCAAATTCATCAAAAACAGCAGCGAGTTGTATTTTTGTCTGTTGCATACGCTGCAGTAATCCATATACCGTTTTCGATTCTGGTACATTAAGGATATCGCGGAGATAATCTTTTATCTTGAAAGTTTCCTGCTCATTTCCACAGGAAGTTAGGTCTTTTACATGAAAAACCCCAAGGACGTTATCCAGTTCATTTTCATAAACGGGGAATCGCGAGTAACCTGTTTCTGATGCAGTCTTTACAATCTCATCATAGGTTGTTTTAATATCTAACCCAACTATAAACGGACGGGGTTGCATAATATCGCGAGCAGTTTGATCTCCCAACTCAAAAACTCTTAATATCATTTCTTGTTCGCCAGTTTCGATAACTCCCTGTTGTTCACTAATTAAAACCATTCTCTTCAATTCTTCTTCGGTTAAAGCTGGTATATGGCTTGCTAGACGCGGTTCTATTCTAAAAGAACGCAATAGTAATCGGTTAGTACCATTAAAGAACCATAATAGGGGTGAAATGAGCTTTGTGAAAATAATCATTGGTAAAGCAAGTAAAAGGGCAGTTCTTTCAGCAAATTGTAGGGCTACTGATTTTGGAGTTACCTCGCCAATTACGACATGTAGGTAAGTAATTAGGAAATAACCGGTTGCCATGGATATCCCCAAAACGACTCTTTCTGGGAGAAAGAGATGAAATATTTCCTCGAATAATCGTTCCATGATTGGTTCTGCAATCCAACCCAAACCGATGGATGCTAATGTAATCCCAACTTGAGCGCTATTTATGTATTCATCCAGTCGGTCAAGTATCGTTAGGACTCGTTTTGCCGATCTAGATCCTCCTTTTGCAAGTTGTTCAATACGAATCCTGCGTACTGTCACAAAAGCAAATTCAGCAGCAACAAAAAAAGCATTGAGTAAAATGAGGAAAGCCATAGCTGTGAAACCAAAAAGAGTTTCATCGAGAGCTGTCATTTTTTTTTCACACTAATTTCCTAGAACTATCTAATCTTACGTATTGTTATCAAAGCAAACTTGGTATATACAGAAAAATGCATAGGATAGAGTAAGAAAAACCAACGATAAGGAACCAAATAAAGCTTTAACGAGAGTAATCATTTATTGTTCACATTTCCAGAAATTTCCGAATCCCACAGACTACTATATGTATAACATTGGCAGTAGTTAAAAGAAATGAAACCCCACAGAACCTCATCGAGAGTAATCATTTATTTTTCGAGCCTCATCGAGAGCAGATGAATTAAATAGCTTACAATATATTATTCTCCCGTTTATTTTTAAACTTTTAACTAAATCACTACTCCCCAACTAATATCTGAATTCCGAGAAATTCATGATCAAAAAACTCTTCCCTTCCTTGAAAAGTCAGATATAGATTAGAAATTAGAACATTGTTAACTTAGATCGTTTTTTGCTTTTCTTCAATCTTTCCGTCTTTTTCTTGGGAGTTTAAGTAATTTCGGGGATGGACAAATAGAAAAAAGTTTTATCATCTCTTTGAGCCTATTAACAGGATTAAAATATGTGATTAGCTTTCTATAAGTGTTGGATATTTCTTTTCTGGAAAAATAAATGAATTGTCTACTTGGTAAGATCGCTCTCGGACACTTTTCTACGACCATCGATTATATGCCAAAAAGCTAAAATTGGATGTTTCCGAAGCATCCGAGGTCCCGAATGCCTCATAACTGCTCTAATTTTTTCTCTCATAGATGGTTTATAACAATGAATTGGACAATTGGCACAGGTTGGCTTTTTTTCTTGGTACCGACATTTGTCAAGTCTATTAAAAGCATACCATTGTAGTTCGCTGCATTCAGAACAAAGCTTGTCCTCTGATTTATGTTTACTTCTACAATAAATACGAGTCATTGCACCGACTGTTTTCTTTTCTCTTCTCATTCGTGGATGCTCATCTAGCATAGCTATCCTTTCTTCCTTTTTTGAAGAATTCAGATTTTTTCTAAAGCCTGACTTAGATCATTTATCAAATCATCTACGGATTCTATTCCTATTGAAAGTCTTATTAATCCATCGGTGATTCCTCTTGCTGTTCGAACTTTAGCTGGTATTGCCGAATGCGTCATACTTGCGGGATGAGTTATCATGGATTCCACTGCTCCCAATGATTCAGCTAAAGACCACAATTTGACCGAGTTCATAAACTTAATCGCATCATCAACATTACTCTTAAGTTCAAACGCAATCATTGCTCCAAATCCTTTCATTTGTATTTTTGCTATCACATGATTGATGTGTGTCTCAAGACCAGGATAATAAACTTTTTCTATCTTAGGATGGCTTTGGAGAAACTCAACTATCTTTAAAGAATTTTCTTCTTGTTTTTGCATCCGAAGGGCTAGTGTTTTGATCCCAAGAATGGTCAACCAGCAATCGAATGGACCTGGCACCGCTCCAGCAGCGTTTTGAATGAATTTTAGGTCTTCATAGAGCTTATTGACAATTTCTGGTTTGTCTTCAATCGTTCGAGACTCATAGTACCATTTCTGTGGGTCATCTCTAACCGCGACTACTCCTCCCACAAGTTGGTTATGCCCACTGAGGTACTTTGTTGTCGAGTGGAATACAATATCCGCACCTAGTGTAAGTGGTTGTAAGAAATAGGGGCTCATAAAGGTATTATCCACAACCAAGATGATTTTTTTCTCATTACTTCTTCCCTTATTCACTTTCTCCACAAGACTACTTATCGCTTTAATGTCTGAAATTTTGAGTAGCGGATTTGTAGGTGTCTCCAGCCAGATCATCCGAGTTTCTGGTATAATTGCGTCCTCAACATTATCTGGTTGTCTTGTGTCAACGAAATTAAACTTCAGACCGAATTTTTTAGCATAATGCTGCTCAAATAAGCGATAGATGCCGCCGTATACATCGTCCCCTACCACGAGATGATCTCCTGATTTTAGAATTGCACGAACGATTGCATCTGCTGCAGCCATTCCTGTAGAAAAAGCAATCCCGTATTGAGTCCCCTCTAACTCTGCAATGAGAGTTTCTAACACCGTTCGAGTCGGATTATTTGTTCGTGTATATTGATAACCTTTGTCTTTTCCGATTTCTTCTAATACATAGGTGGCAGTTTGGTAAATTGGAGTGATTATAGCTCCTGTAGCTGGGTCAGGTGACTGCCCCGCATGAACGACTCTTGTATCAAACTGATAATCTTTCGCGTCTTTTCCTTTCATGATTTAATTCCCTCTAAATTTTATAAACAACCGTTGTTTTTCATCCATTCGTCGTCAAAGATTGTATGTAAGTAATTTCTCCCTGTGTCAGGCATTAGTATGACTATCACAGCGTTACTACCAAGATTCTGTTCGTGTGCTAGCTTTAAGGCTCCTACTACAGCTGCGCCAGATGACCCCCCCACAAATAATCCTTCTTCTCGTGTTAATCTCCGCGCCATCAAGAGTGATTCTTTGTCTTTTACCCGTATAATTTCATCGATTATACTCATATCAATAGTTTCTGGGATAAAATCTTCCCCAATTCCTTCTACTTTGTAAGTATGAACATCTGTTGGTCTTTTGTAGAATTCATCGTAATAAAGTGAGCCCTCTGGATCCACCCCAATTATTTTGACCTTAGGGTTCTTTTCTTTGAGAAATTTGCCCACTCCAGTTATCGTACCGCCTGTTCCTGCTCCTGCGACAAAATGAGTGATTTTTCCATCTGTGTCTCGCCAGATTTCGGGTCCTGTGGTCTCATAATGCGCAATTGGGTTACATGGGTTGAAGTATTGATTCGGTGAAAAAGCTCCTGCTGTTTCCTTTAATATTCTTTCAGCAACCTTGTAGTAGCTTCTTGGGTCTTCAGGCTCAACTGCGGTGGGTGTTCTGACTACTTTTCCTCCAAAAGCTTCTAATAATAGCTGTTTTTCTTTAGCCATTTTTTCTGGCATAGTAAAGATCATGTTATAACCTTTCAATATACCCGCAAGTGCCAATCCCATTCCAGTATTCCCTGAGGTTGGCTCGACAATTGTTCCCCCTTCTCTGAGCCATTTTTTCTCTTCAGCGTCTAAAATCATCTTTTTGCCAATTCGATCTTTTACACTTCCTCCAGGGTTAAAAAATTCTGCTTTAGCTAAAAATAAAGGTCTTAAGCCACGAATTATATTATTCAATTTAATAAGAGGTGTATTTCCAATGGTATCTAATATAGTCTCAAAATATCTCATTTCTTAGTCACCAAAATGACTTCAAAAAGATATTATATCTTATAAAACAAAAATAGAATTATTAAAAACAAAAAATGGATTATTATCACCCAGTTCTTAGCGTGAATTCCACTACTACTCTATTAGAAATAATCTGGCTCTTGACCTAGGTTCCGCTTGATATTAGCAAGACTAAACAAAATTAAATAAAAAAATAGAAATAGTTTTGTTTATTAAAAAGAACTATTTCTTTTTTAATATCAAAAGGAGACCAATGGGGATCAAAGCTAAAACAGCTAAGAGATACTCAATTTTAATATTGGCGTTCAATTCAGGTACTTCACTAGCATTAGAAATTCCAGGACTTGGGGTAGAATCTGCTTGAAAATCTGCTGAACAATCATCTGTATCTGTTCCATCGGTTTTTCGCGCTAATGAGCTTCCTTCTGCGACATCTGGTGCAAAATTCGTTCCTGGAGAGCCAACGTCGTCGGGTAGACTGTTGGTGTTAGGTGTCCCATATAGCACTGTATCTTCGACACCGCTCCACTCCAATGAAATTCTAACGCCACAAGTAGCGGAATCGCCATTTTCAAAGGCAAAATTGGTTACTGAAATATCAAAAGTCACAGTACTAAACCTTGATTCAGATGAGGCGCCTATTAAGAGATATGAACCTGCAGCCATCGAACCACTAGTCACAGTGTACGTGCTTGTGAATGAAGTGCCTGCAAATTCAATTATTAGGTTGCCATCAACACCAGAAGAAAAGTCATGTGTGGTTCCAGTTGGATGGTATATTTCGATCCATTCATTGCCGCTGTCTGTGCCTGTGGGGTCATAGTACACTTCATTAATAACAAAACCATAGCCATAATTAGGAATATTCGGGCTGTTGGGAGAAGGTTTGAGAGATTCTATGTTTATTATGGTCGTTAATAATGCAGCTAAAATTAATAACGTGATTAACTTCCAAGATGATTTATACTGCATCAGAAAACCTCCTTTATTGGATGTTTGAAGAGAGTAATTTTACTCGACTTATATAAAGTTTACAGCTCATAACCATATTTTTTTTCTCATGTTCATTTTTTGCGTAAAAATTGACTGAGCGTAAATGAATTGTGAACTCTGTACTTCCCGGATCAAAAATTAAAATGAAAAATATAAAGAAAAGGGAAATTTTTAAAAAATAACCAAAACTAGAATTATTGGATACATTATTAGAAATAATCTGGTTCTTGACCTGGGTTCCACTTGATATTACAACCCATACTTGGTTTTTGTTCCTTTTCAGGAATTGTTTTACTTTCTAAAGCAGCATTCATGGCCCTACGTAAATCATTTCCTGTAATTTTTTCGTCATTTCCAGGACGAGCGTCATCTAATTGACCACGATACACTAATTTTCTATCTTTGTCAAAAACATAGAAATCAGGGGTACAAGCAGCCCGATATGCGTTTGCTACCTCCTGAGTTTCATCAAACAAAAATGGGAATAAATCACTCCAGCCGAGCTCATTTGCCAATTTTTTCATGTTTTCAGGTCCATCTTGGGGATGAGTCTCTAGACTGTTTGAATTGATAGCAACAATTCCAATCCCTTTCGGAAGAAATTCTTCTGCCAAAGGCTTAAACTGACCTCGAACATGCACTACATAGGGACAGTGATTACAGATAAACATCACCAATAGGGCTTTTTTATCATTGAAATCTGCTAAAGAAACCCTTTTCCCATCAATAGTATTTGTGAGGGTGAATTCAGGGGCAGTTGATCCTAATTTCAACATTTGTGAAGTTTTAACGACCATTTTAACCACCGTTTCTCTTAATATCTAATAAATAGTTTATTTATGGTAATTTTTCCCGTCATTTTTCTTTATAAAAATAAAACTATTATTTAGTTAAGGCTCTTTAGTAGACAAAGTTTAAAGGGGAGAAAGGGTAGCATGCACAACCAGTTTAACATTTCTGGAGAGGATCAAATGGATTACTACATAAGCAAGACTGTGGCTCTTTCCTATGATGAAGCAGTTTCAAAGGTTACAGAAGAGTTAAAGAAAGAAGGATTTGGCGTCCTTACCGAGATAGATGTAAAAAAAACCCTCAAAAAGAAATTAGATGTTGATTTTCAGAAATATATCATCTTAGGTGCTTGCAATCCTCCGTTTGCTTACCAAGCGTTACAGGCGGAGAATAAAATTGGTATTCTTTTACCTTGCAATGTCATCGTACAGGAACATGAAGAAGGTAAAGTAGAAGTCGCAGCAATGGATCCCGCCGCTGCGATGGAAGTAATCAACAATCCCAAGTTGACAGAAGTCGCCCAGAAAGTTCGAGCTAAATTACAGAACGTAATAGATCAACTTTGATAGATAATAAATTATTTTTATTAAAACCCAATATATCCCTCTTTAATATACCTGAAATCTTTTAGATGGATATATTAGGAAAAGCAAGATCTTTTGAAGTAGTTGAAGCTGTTTACCATCTTTTCCACTCTATTCACTATGGAAAGCTAAGTAATGGGGAGTGCAGGAAAAGAACAAAAAGTCAATGTTTAGCATCTCATTTGAGGTTTAAATTTTGAAAGATCGCATTCTAACCGAAGACGAGATTGAGACGCTTCTCTTTTCTTTGGATGACAGCGAATTAGAAGGAATTAATCAAAAATCCCTTACTCCACTCTATGATGAGATTATGGTCGGTGGAGAAGGACCATACATTAAAGATAGCAAGGGTAAATCCTACTTGGATTGCACTTCGCAAGCCTGGACAATGAATCTCGGGTTTTCCAATAAAGACATCGCTTCAGTGGTTGCTAAACAAGCTACACGTCTGCTTCATGTACGGTATGGGTTTCCTACCATTCCCCGGATTAAGCTCCTCAACAAACTTACTCAACTTGCTCCGGGTGATCTAAAAAAGGTTAGTTTCAATAATGAGGGAGGAGGATTCGCTGTGGAGGCAGCTCTGAAACTTGCTATGGTTCACAAGCCCGACGCACAGATGTTTTTAACGTGTTTCGGCGGATATCATGGCAGTAGTTTAGCTACGATGACTCTATCGAATAGATTAGCGGGGTTAGTCCGTTTCCGTCCTTGGGGTCATGATCGAATAGCCCGTGTTCCGTACCCCTACTGCTATCGCTGTCCGATGGGTCAGGAAGGACGTGACGCCTGCCACTTGGAATGTTTAGACTTTATTGCTCATGCTATGGAATATGGGATGACCGATAAAGTTGCTGGGATTGTATTAGAACCCATGCAGGGTCCTGGCGGTCATATTCCTGCTCCTAAAGAATTCCTTGAGGGACTTCGCAAGCTCTGTGATAAGAACGACATTTACATGATTTGGGATGAAAGCCAAACAGCGTTTGGTCGGATAGGCTATTGGTTTGCAGCGGAGTACTATAACGTCATTCCCGATATGATGGCCTGTACAAAGGCAATTGCGGGGGGTTTACCCATGGGAGCCACTTTTGCACGCGAAAAATTTGGGACCTTTACACCTGCGGAGGAACATACGACTTTTGGCAGTAATCCCCTAATGTTTGCCTCTTCCCTCGCATATGTTACCATTGTCGAAAAATTAAACCTATTAGAGAATGTTCGTACCTTAGGGGAATATCTCACTGAAGGACTAGAGAAGATCCAGCGTAATTCGGAAGTGGGTCAATATATCGGGGATATCCGCTGCCCTGGCTTTTTCATTGGAGTCGAACTTGTTGAAGATCCTGACACTAAAAAACCTGGTAACGGTCTTATGCAGGATACAGTTGAGGCAGGCAAAGAACGGGGCGTCATTTTTGGTGAGTCAATGCCTATAATTGCAGACAATGGTTCTCTCTTCCGAAATGTGTTAAAAGTCAAACCGCCACTCATCGTCCACAAAGAGCATTGTGATACAATTCTTTCAGTTTTTGAAGAATCACTTGAAGAGGCAGTGGACTATCTATGATGCTATTCAGTTCTGCTTTGTGTTAAGTGGAAAAGCTTAACATGATGGATTTTATTTCCTCTAATAGGAAAATCTTCCTGAAATGCTCTTAAAACAGGAACCGAGTGTTGAATAATGATTAAAATACGTCAATATCGACTCTTATTGATCATGTTAAGTTTGTCGTTAATTATCCCCTGTTTCTCTGCAAATGCAACTCCATCCACGTCAGAAACAATAATGCTCGCGTCAGAGGATCATGGAATCGAACTGAGAGAGCGATACCCCGATAGTTACAGTTCTGGTGGTATAGCATGTGGTGTTGAAATGGCTGAGGGCTTTGGAATGAGGTCCTTACTTTACTTCAATATT
>JAEOTF010000416.1 GCA_016840025.1 Candidatus Hodarchaeota archaeon | reverse complement strand
CATGTAGTCGAAAAGATTTTATCCGACTTTCGAGATGGGAAAAGAGACTCTGCTGAGTTCTGGATTAATTTTAATGAGATGTTAGTCCTTATTCGCTATTTTGCAGTACGTGATAAGAAAGGAAAGTATCTGGGTTGCCTTGAAGTATCTCAAAACATTACTGAGATCCAAAAGATTAAAGGAGAAAAAAGACTACTAGATGAATAGATTAGCAAAGTCATCACATATTCAACTAGTGCAATGCTACATAAAAACAATTATAAAAGAAAAAACACATAAATCATCCATTAAAAAGAAAAAGTGATTCCATTATGGTAATAGATTGGAAAAGTAGAATATATTCTAATCCAACCGTTTGTCATGGTAAAGTTTGTATTAAAGGAACTCGTGTGATGATTTCGGTCATACTTGATTGTTTAGCTGAAGGTATGACAGAAACTGAAATTCTTTCTGAATATCCTACGCTAAAACCGGGGGATGTGCAAGCAGCTATCCTGTATGCAGCCTCACTCACTAGAGAAGAAATCATTCCATTAACTAGTGAAAGCTGAGGATAGGCAAGTGAAGTTTAAGCTTGATGAAAATACCCCACTGGTCTTAAAAAAAGTAATTGAGGCTGCAGGAAGTCATACAGTCGATAGTGTACAACATGAGCATTTGAGAGGGATAGATGACCATGATCTATTAGTCCATTGTTTAAAAGAAGAAAGAATTCTGATCACTTTGGACACTGAATTTCTAAATCAAATTCTCCATCCCAAAGGATCTTTCTGGGGAATTATCGTATTAAGACCTTCAACTCAGGGTAAATATGCTGTAAAAAGATTATTTGAATATTTTCTTCGGAATTACCAACTAGAAGATACGGAAGACAAAGTAGTAATCGTCGAAACAACTATAATAAGAATTCGATCGGATCAATGAAACAACCTTGATGCTGTACAAGTCTTTCCTGTCAGTATTCTACCTTCTCCATTAACAGTATCTCTTCTATTAAATTGTAAATACTCCTCTATTCATTGACAAAGCTCTTTATTCCTATTATCCATAATGTAAAGTGGAAAGCTGCAAATAATGATCCTAAAGCGAACAGCACCTGTTGCTTTTCGTAAAATGAATATTGTTCAAATATTTCTCTCTGTTCACGCAACATATCAATGTAGAATAGGTCTGGAAGTGGAACAGAGATTGTTAAATAAATCATAGTGATTACAATAATTGTTAGGATTGCACCAATACGTAATTTCATGTTTGAACAGGTTAATATCAGAAATATGATCGTAAAGGTTGTGATCCATACACAATATTGTTCATAGACTAATTTAAAACTAAAGGAGAACACCCATACTATCATGGCACTACCAGCAAGTAGAGAATAGGATGAATTTTGAGACGAGTTCCAAAATACTAAGTATGTTAGTAGTAGAGCTCCTGCAAACGGGTATAGATAATATCCTGACCATTCTGTTGCGGTTGCCTCTGTTATCACTCCTTGATCAATCAACAACCAAAGCCCATTCCAATAAGTAATCCCTCCACCTATCCGTTCTGCATGAAAACTAAATATGTGAAGGAATGCCTCTTGATCTTGAAAGAAATAAGGAGCGCATACAAGTGCAGAAGCTACACAAAAACCTAGAAGAAACCATATCCAGTAGAAATGACGACGTAAATAAATTAGACAAAGTGGAAGTAGAATAATAGGAAACAGCTTACTTAGAAAAGCTCCTGCTAGACATGCTCCTGCCAGTAATGGACGACTAGGGGTTATCCAATTCTGATCGTTCTTCCCTAAGACATAGATCATAGCTAAACAGAAAAAAGTGGGAATAATGTCAAACATTCCCCACATCGACCCAATTAGGAAAAAAAATGGATTTAACAAAAGAAACAGAAATGTCTGGTTTTGTTGGTCTTTTGAGCCATGATGTTGTGAAATTATTTCAGCGCCCAACCATGCACAAGCGATCTGAGCGATAATCATGGGTAGTTTAATTAAATATCGAGTAATATACTCATTATTTCCAATAATTTCGCTTAGAATCCGCATGCTTAAAAGAATGTACGCCCATAAAGGTGGGTATGCATAGTATCCTTCTTTTGTTAAACCTATAACATAGGGATTTCTTCCAGTGAATAGATCTTCACTTACTTGAATCCAAACTTGAATGTCGTGGTCTAAACCAGTGAAGGGAGCTAGGATACCATGCAAAGCAAAAGCAAGTATAGTGAGCTCAATCCGCGGGTGTTTTTCCATAAACTCTACCAAAGGTTTTGTATAACTCAATTAAACAGCACCTACTTCACATTATCATTGAAACGGCTTATACGTCACAATGGCTCCTATCACTACTATTATGATACTGAATAACCATAGGATACTATTCTCAGGTAACCAAACTACAAGAAAAATAAATGAAGGTACAAACCAGAATAACGTTTCTGTATAACTGTCAATCGAACGAATTAAAGGATAAACATTCAATAACCAAAGGAAATACCATGGATAAAATGAGTTGCCAACAAAGAGAAAGAGAGTCAGGCAAAAAGCCATGACCCCTAAATTTAGTTCTTCTTCTTGCCCTTTTAGTATGGCAAATAGAATTACTAATCCGCAGAGAAGATAAGCCGAGAAGCTTAAATCTATTTCATACCCCAGAAGTACAGGGTAAATATTAGTCAGCGGATTCGCATTTCGTTCTGCTTGAAAATTAAGAAAGTTAATGATATATGGTCCTGTGACAATAAACGGGATAGAAAGATAAAAACCAAAGACAATTATAGCTCCAATGAATCTAAGCAGCAGACGTCGGTCTCTCATTAACCATATAATCCCTGGGAGAGCAACAAGTGAATAATATTTTGCAAGAATTGAGAGAATAAAAAAGAACGTTCCTAAATACACATACAGTCGATTTGTAATACTATCACGTTGAGATAAACTTATTCCTAAAAAGAAATAAAGTGCTACGAGAAATGTAAACAAGGAAAATACTTCAAATTGACCTTCTAAGCCAACTAGAAATATCGAAAAAGGGTTTAGTAAAAATAATACTGCTGTTCGTTGTGCAGCTACATTATGCCATTCTAATCGATCACGAGTAATCCTATACACTACATAACCGCACCCTAAATCAAAGACATTGAGAACCACTTTTCCCCAGATAAAAGCGTCCCCTATACTAGGAAAAAGTAGAGTTAAATGAATTATAAACCAAAAGAGCCAGATTGCAGCAGAGGGGTAATCAAAAGCATGAGTATTCCACGCACTTGTGTAGGGGACAATTAGCTCAATTTCTCCGTTTTGGATAAGTTGAAGAATCTCACCACCCGTAGTTGTATAAGGATCAACTCCTTGAACCCAAATATTACCAAACATAAGATTTCTGTGGTAATCACTAGATATTTTTGGATGTACATTTAGTAATAGAAGTCTTATTATAATAGCTACTAGAATCCCTGAGATGATTACTATTCGGGAATTTCTATCAGGAAAAAAAAGAGAACAACAAGCAAGGAAGATAAGAGTGTAAATAGCCATATATTCAAATACAGGATGAGGAGAGGAGAGAGGAGTGGGATTTAATGTAGCAACAGGATCTTCTTCAACTAATAGCCAAACAATTAATAACAAACAACTCTGAAGAGTAAGACCTAATAGGATATTCAGTTCAGTTTTCAGAGATTTCCGTGATAAATAGATAGAAGCCACAACTTATCACAGAGAGTTAGAAATGATCTCTTCTTAAATTTCTTTTCAGCAACTAATAAAGTAATCAAACGTACGAAACAACCATAATAAGAATTTGATCTGATCTATGAAACAATTATGATACTGTACAACTTTTACACATCAGTATTTCGCATCCAACCGCCTTAAACGCGTTTGTTGGAAATACTCATAAACCTGTTGAAGTGTCGCAAAAGTGGTTTCCCACTGGGTTTGCCCAGGGCGGAGAAGCGCTGGTAACCACTTACACTTCACTAGTTGATGCGCGAAGTGGTAGAACTCCTTATAGGACTGGAATGCTTCGTGAATTTGATCTGCTGCCATTTCAAATACTTCTAGACTCTCATACTTCTTTATAACAGTGATTTTCTCCTGAAATTGTTGTACATACTGCTGGAAATGTTGAAGTAATAGAAAAAAGGGGGTCATTAGGTGTTGGAATCCAGAAAGATCTTATTAGTCGGACTTTTAGAACTAGAAATAATAATAACCGTAAACCGTTTAGATATGATTCATGTCATTTTCCAAGGCGATAAATTTTTTATCGCACAAGGCACCGTGATGGTTGTTAATAATACCTACTAGAATAAATTCGTTGGTATTTTGGTTAAAAGTTCAGATTAATAATTTATGTCGAACAAAATTGGAGAAATGGTGAAAAAATGGAGAACAAAGGCAAAATGAAAGTGGTTGTCTGCCCAAAATATGGATCACCCGATGTTGTTCAGCTCAAAGAAGTAGAAAAACCTACTCCCAAGGACAATGAAGTACTAGTAAAAGTTGTTGCGGCATCCGTAAATGCAACTGACTTGGAAATTGTGAGGGGTTATTTCTTTGTCCGTCTGGCGGGACCTCGAAAACCGTCTTTCAGAATACTTGGCTGTGACTTAGCGGGATTGGTTGAGGTGGTTGGTAGAAACGTAAAGCAGTTTCAACGAGGTGATGAAATATACATGGACATGTCTGCACTTGGTTATGGCGCTTTTGCTGAGTATGTATGTGTTCCTGAAAAGTCATTAAGACTGAAACCAGCCAGTATGACATTCGAGGAAGCAGCGACCATACCTCAAGCAGCAGTACTCGCCCTGCAGGGTATCCGCGGTAAAAGACAGATTCAACCAGGACAAAAGGTTTTGGTTAATGGTGCGGGTGGTGGTGTGGGGACGTTTGCGGTGCAGATTGCCAAATCATTTGGTGCTGAAGTAACTGGTGTGGATAACACGCGGAAATTGGACTTGATGCGCTCGATTGGTGCAGACCATGTCATTGATTACACACAAGAAGATTTCACTAAAAAGAGGCAGCGCTACGATCTGATTCTTGATGTTGTGGGATATCGTTCGATTTTCGCTTTCCGACGTATTTTGCGTCCTAAAGGGATTTATGCTATGGTTGGAGGTTCCACAGCTCGTATTTTCCAAGCTATGTTACTAGGACCATTGATTTCAATCATTGAGCGTAAGAAAATCGGTATCATGCTCGGGAGACCAAACAAAAGAGAAGATATGGATTTTTTAAAAGAGCAATTTGAAGCTGGTAAAGTTGTACCTGTTATAGATAGGTGTTACCCGTTAAGTGAGGTTGCTGAAGCTCTCCGGTATCTTGAAAAAAGACAGACCCTAGGAAAATTAGTAATAACTATGGAGCATAATAATAAAGGTTAACAAACCATGGGTAATATAGCAATTTCATAGCGGAATACATTAGTGTTAAGTGCTTAAATTCGAATTTATTTATCAATAAGGGGGAGACTTTCAAGCAACAGCAACAGAAAGTATTTATAGAACTCTGAGTGCAATAAAAGGATTCTATTTAGAGAGATGGTGGTTATGTTGAAAATAAGGTTATGGTTTCTTATACTGTTTATTCTTAGTTATTTAAGCATAATCTCCCCTGTTTCAGGGGAAACTATATTTTTTGAGGATGGTTTTGAGTTGGGCTACTCAAGTTGGTCTAAGACAACAAATTGGTGGTTGGACAACTGCTACATTCACTCTGGAAATGTCATCGTGCGATGTGGAGGTGTGCCTTGTGGGTGGGATTATGGTCCAAACTGGGATGCCACCCTAACATCGCCTGTCATTGATCTATCAACAGCAACAAATGTTTACATCCATTTCTGGCATCTTTATGACTTCTACCCATTCGACGGCGGAGCTCTTATGGCTTACGACGGTTCTAGTTTCATCTCTGAAGACTCTTACACTGGTTCTCAAATGGGTTCCTGGACAATGGAAACTATCGATTTAAGTGATTATGCAGGTAGAGCAGATTTCCAATTCCGTTTTCATTTCTTTAGTGATGCGGCTTTGGAAGGAGAAGGATGGTATATTGATGATATCCAAGTTTCTGATGGGAGTAGTTGGGTTCCTGAATTTAATCCCAATCACAATGTACTGATATTCACTGGAATGGTTGGATTTGTTTGGTTGTTCTTTTCAGGAAATAAACGAAGAATATAGATTTTCACGCACTAGGAGACAAAATCAAGGTAGTGGAAAGCAACATCAGGATATGTACAGGTATTTAATATAACGATAAAAATTTTCATATCAGTAGACAATTTAATTGGATTTAATTAGTTGTTTTTTGATATAATGCATCGCTGTAGAAACTTTCTTCTTTAATTTCTCCCCCTCTCCTTGACATGTCATTAACCACCGTTTTTTCAAAATCTTTTTACATGAGAGCTCCACAATCGCCATCCCATAAATCTCGGGATCCTTAGGGATCTGACGCTTCTTTTCTAATGCTTTACATAATCTTTGACTTAATTCAAGAATTTGTCTCTTTTTGCACGCATCAATGTCTAACTTTGTGATTAGACTCACTATCTGAAATCGAACAACGTCAAATGTTTCTGAAGAATCACGATTTTGATAGAAATCTTTGAATGCTCCGCATTGGACAGCTCGAAATTTGGCTGCTGCTACCATATTTTTACTAATTCTATAACCCAATCCTCGATTGATTTCTTCAATCGTTTTCCAAGGGATCGTACGACAAGATGCTCGTAATAATGCTTCAATATACCCTAAAATACGACCAACTGCCTTCTCATCGGTCATAACTTTTGATGGGTCGGTACTATGGAGTTCAGAAATAGCTTGGTCGATTAGCGATTCAGGAAACCATTGTTGGAGAAGACTGGCAAAATGAAGATTCCTCTGAAGTGTTTTTGAGTCCATGTGGTTAGCAATAGATGTAAGACGCTTGTGAATGGTTTTTAGTTTATTATAATTCTGACTTGATTGTTGAGATAGAGGTACAGAACCAATCTCACTTCCTAGTTTCCAACGATATGGTTTCATCGCGCTGGTACTACAGGATGTATCCTCGAAATGGATTGACTCCGATGATATCTCTTCCTTTTTTCCTCTTTCTGGATTGAGTGATGGAGAATACCCATTTTTATTGGCAAGAAGTCGAATTAAAGAGGGTGGTTTGTTTTTGTCTTTTTTTTGTATCGCCATCGTTAGTTATTTTAGTCGAACTCTTAATTTAAAGCTTAAGAGACACCTCATTCCATCTTAAGTACTTATAATTAGTGTTTTAACTCCCTTTCCTTTACTCAAGGGAACAGATTAATTAGCAAAACATTTGTTAAATTCAATCTAGTATAATCGTTTTCTTTCTTTCAAAAATATTAGAAATCCAATGCCAATCAGGCTTATTAGTATCGGATAATAGATTTTGTTAGAACGGTTTTCAACAAATACAAAGACAGTATCTGTGGAAATATGACCGCCTTCATCGGACAGTGCTAATGTAAGATTGTGTTTTCTTCGTTCTAGTGAGTTTAGATGAAACACTAGATCTTTAGACCTCCAAAACTTCTCAAAGTGATGTACATCAGTACTTATTAGTTGATCATTGAGGTAAAGAGAATAATTGCCGGTAATATGCCATTTTGAACGAAAATTATACCATGTTTTCCATGATACCGTCACGTTCTCTCCTATATCTGCCATAATATCTTTAGGTGAGTTGATTACAGGGCTATAACGAAAACGTTCCATTCGATAGATACCATAGTCGTAAATATCATTATTCGGGAAATTCATCTCCCAAACAATTTGACCATCCTTATTGACCTCAACTAACCTAGCACCAATATCTGTGTAAGAGAGATGGTTATTGGTCCCAAATGTTCCTAAACGATTTCCATTTGGTAAACGATCTGCATCACCCCAACGTGAGCTATAATACTCTGCAGATCCTGTCCATACCCAAGAGATATTGGCTGTCATGGTTGTTTCATTTACTGTAATTTCTAAAATTCGAGATTTTTGGTTATTATTGTTTGTCTGATTATGTTTATCATTGTCAAAGAGGATGTAGGTGTCATCATCTACCTTCTCTACCGAATGTCCATGATAAAAAAGATTTTCTTTCTGCTTTCCATGTAGGTCGAAGAGGGTGAAGTCTCCGTACTCTCCTAGACCCCAAATAACTTGTTTTGTCCTATGATCAATTTTATAGAATGTGTTCTGATTTCGAGCATGATAGTAAATAATATCTTCTTCCACATCAAAGAAAATGCTGTTACCATGTGTAACATCTAGACTCTCATGCATCATATCTTCAAAAGGGCATGTCATGTCAAGAGATATCAATGTGCTTGAGTCCCAAGACCAAATCACTTTCCCAGACAAATCAATTTCTGTTATTGTCTCATATACAACCTTCTGTTCTCCAATCTTAGAAAAATTATACTTAAAAGTAAAAATAGTATTATTTACTGGATTATATTCATACTCGTGATTTCCTATAAAACCAGTATAAATTGTGCGATTACTATAGAGATTCCACAGGGCAACACCATCTGTAGCGCCGAACATAACAGTAGTGGAGTTGATTAATTCGACATTGTGCCATCCTATCCCGCTTGTACTTGAGCCAGTATAATCGACTACCCTCTTAACGATTACATTCCCGGACATATCGGTGATAAAGAGGGTACGATTCACATAATCTCTATTAGTTTTGTGATTTTGCTCTAAAACGAAGATATTGTATCCTTCAAATGCTCCATCTGAAGAAATGACATTAAAATTATGTCTCTCGCTTGAGGAATATAAGAATTTGGAATTAATAGGGTCTTGAGAAAACTCCATACGTTTTGAAAGATCAGTTTGATGAGATATAGGGGAAGTAAGTGTTAGAAATGAGATATGATGTAGAACTAATATTAATAGTATAGTTAAATTGAGATTCATTGTAAAAACGAGCTTCCACCGATTGTTCATTGTTTCTTGCCATCTTAGAATAGTAATGAAGTTGTTGTAATAGAAAATAACGCTTTTCCTAATAAAAGAATAGATCAAGACTTAATTGTTATGTCAACTTAGCAGAGGAAGAAGCAATATGAATACAAAAACTATTTTATATGATAGAATGAAGGAAATTAACAAACCCTGGACACCTATTGAGGTTGCTAGAGTTAATGATCAAGTTGTTCGCATGGCATTATTTCATGGTGAATATCATTGGCATAAACATACGAATGAAGATGAATTGTTTTATGTAATCAAGGGAGCGATTATTATCCAGTTATTAGAACAACCTAATGTAATTTTAAATGAAGGAGAGATGGTAGTGATCCCCAAGGGGATTAAACATTCTCCTAAAAGCTTAAACCCCTCTTATGTGCTGATGTTCGAGCCTTCTGCCTTACAGAGAAGTGGAGATTAAGAAACTTTAGAAGCTAATATTTTAGGAAGCAACTGAACTTTCAATGTCTAATTTCGTAATTTATTAAACAGATTTCATATAATAATAGTCAATTTTTAAAGAACTAATACCTTATATTTCTCTGTGATAATTATGAAAGTACCAGAAGAATTCCATGATTTATTATTAGGGAAACATGTTGCTAGTGTCGCAACGCTTAATCCTGATGGCTCTCCTCAAGTAACTCCTATGTGGATTGATTATGATGTCAGACAGAACCTATTCTATGTTAATACAGCCCGTGGTCGGAAAAAATTACGCAATATGGAAAAAAATACAAAAATAGCTTTTAATGTTATTGACAGTGCTAACTCAGGGCGATATATCGCAGTTCAAGGTGAAATTACCGTAATTACCGAAAATGGGGCTTTAGACAGCATTAATTCCTTAGCAAAGAAATATCTTGGAGTGGATAAATATCCATTTCTTGCTAATGGCGAAATAAGAGTTAAAATAGTCATAAAACCAGTCCATGTGACTACAATGAGCGTTTAAAGTCTTAAATATTAGAGTTTGGACATTAAAATCAAAATAGAATTCAACTTTAATATGGATTTTACGCTTTAATATAAATCTTCTTTAGATTTGTCACAAATCTAGATATTATTATTTTTTTTCTATGAAAACCAAAAATATCTTGTTACAGGGGTTATTACATTAGGACAAGAGGAGTAATGTCTTCAATCATCACCGGAATTTCAATGTTTAATTTGTCTTTTATTAAGAAGTGGAGGAAACAGAAGTAATTCGATCATTTTTCAGCGACTATTCCAAATCCTGTAATAAAAGTAAAAAAGGTACCTGCTTGATCCTTTACGTTTAATTCTTCTATCCACTCATTTACTTCATTTTCATTTAATACTCTATCTGAGATGCCCTTTTTAACAACATTGTCTAATTCATAAAGAAAATTAGCCTCTTGAAAGCTCGTAGAGTAAAGGGTACGTGTTATTACTTGAATTATCTTTAGATCTGCTTCTTTTATCCTTCTCCATAATTGTCTACCCATCAATCCGTTATTACTATATTTATCAGTCAGATAAGTAATAACCTTTCTTGTGGTTTCTCTCTTTTCTGAATCAAAACCAAGGCTTCCCCAATCAGTATCAGTTATACAAATCCGTCCACCCTTTTTAGTGACCCGTATAAGTTCTTTCAATGCTTTATCTGGATTCATTATATGTTGAAATGTTCTATCTGAACGTACACAATCAAAGAAATTACTTTCAAATTCTATGTTCTCCCCATTCCCTAAATGAAATTCTATGGGAAGATCAAGATCTTTCACTTTCTCTTTCGAGCTTTCAATTGCCTTCTCATTAATGTCAACTCCAATAACCTTACCATTTAATCCAACCATTCTTGCTACGGCAATAACATCATCTCCAAGTCCACTTCCCAAATCGAGAACATTGTATCCTTCTTTTAGATCAAGTACTTCGTAACTCACTTGTTTATATTCTTTAATAAAATCCATAGCGGAAATTTTTTCGAGATAAGATAACAACGAAAATGGCAGTATTTTAACGGAGGTGACCAATAAAAGAAGGTGACGGGTGTGTTGGAAGAAAGAGCGGCTTTTAGGAGCTACTCATCAGACAAGAATAATTGGTGATCCAGATGATAGTCCTTCTGCGTAATTGATTAAACCAGTTCTTGTGTCAAAAGTCTTTTCTTTAAGTAAGTTTTCATTCTCCATTAGTTCAATTATCTCACTCCTTAACTATATTATTTTTTTTTCTTGCATTTAGGTTTAACATCAAATTCAATTTCTGACCAATTCATTATCTGATCTATATAAATTGAAGATCATTGAACCATTGAAAGAAGTTGACTTCTTTAACTATGAAGAGTATATTATGTCTTATAATCCTATTTACTATTCTATTTGGAACTCTCTTCATACCATCACCTGTGAAAGGTAATGAAAGTAACTCTCAAGGAGAAATAATTAACTTAGGTATTCAATCTACTATTTTTCTTTCTAATGAGTCGTTAAAAGAATTTTCGCGATCCTTTACGTTGTCTCAGAAATGTGAAATATACTTAATCCATATCAAATGCCAATCAACAGAACAAACTGTCAAAAAAGTTGAGGTCAACGCAACTATCAATGGGATTTTAACCCAAAATACCTTTTGGGATTCAATTCAAGATTATTCCTCTTCTAATTCGTTTATATACGGTACATCCCTCTCTTTAAGAGTAGACAAACTCACACCCATGAATTATCTCTCAAATAGTCTGAACTTTTCCATTCGGGTAACGAGCTCCTATCTTTCAAGTAAGGAAGCAGGTGTCTTTATTGTGGAAGAAGTAACTCTGGAATCCCTCAATCGACAGAAAATTGGTGCTAACATAGAGAATGTTCATCTTCCTGTAGACATCTCACAGGGAGAATGGTATATATCCCCATTGTCAATTTTAAGAGAACGTAGTTTGGATATACAGCTTTTTGTTGATATAATGGAGCCTTTGTATCTCAAAATCTGTGTAGAAGTAACACCTTCTGATCTTCCAATTTCAAAAGCATCTACTTTTATTTCAATGGAGCAGAAGATCTTTAATGGTGATCCTTCTCTCTCAAACACATTATCCGATGAGATTCTCGTACAAACGGACATAATTAGAGATTTGAACCTAACCCTCAGATTTAGACCCTCTAGTGAGATAAAAGATTCTGTTTTAGCATTTACACTTAATATTACAGCTTCTTTGGCAATTTTTTCAAATACTGAAACATCAAATGAATCGAATATCGAGTTCGATCTTCCATTTACTCCTCCATTACTGCTTGAACTCGTTCGTATAATCGGCTTTCTATTCCCTCTTTTTTTGTTCTATAAACACAAAAAACATTCGGGGAATGATGATCTTACAGTTACTATAGATGGCAGTTCGAGAGAAGATAGAAATGAGTAAGAAAAACATAATATTGGCATCATTTGGTTTTATAGGTGCATTATATCTTGGCTACAATTTCCTAAATGCCTTTCTTATTTTCAGCTGTATTTTTCTCGTAGGAATGTTAATTGAAATTATATTTTCCATGAAAAGTCACTACTTTAAGCCTGTTTGGGAAACAACAATTTATCAGAAAAATAATACTATTTTTTACAAGGATAAAAAAAGTAATCTGTTCTCTTTTCTTCTTATCGAACATATTCCTCAATCAGCTGATCTCTTACATTTACTTTCCCTAAATGAATATAATTTTCAATTTGTAGAGAATAATGGGAGTATTTTTCTAGCATTAATTATAAAAGCTCCAAGGACAAGGAATTTATCCGAGATAGAGGATTTTTCTATCCAGAAAACACAAGATTTCGTTGAAACAGTGAAACTACTTGTTCCAAACATTGTCTTAACTCCCATCAACGTTAACTGTCTAATTGCTAATATATTAAGCTTTAACAAACATCCAAATAGTTCAGGCTTAGAGGAAGATTTTAATAACGAAGTTGCTGCTAAAAAACATAAAGAATCAGATGTAACTCAGTTATTTGAAACTCTTCTCAAAAGTCAGATTAATGATAAAGTAGAAGTTTAAAAAGAATATATTAGATGTTTGTATAATGGCAGATAAAATCCCCCTGAAAGGTGTGTTATTAGGGAAAGAAGACAGTAGCTTAGTCAATCTTGGGAAAGAATTATTTGAATACGATTCCTCAGATTACCTGAATTACTGGTCTCTAAACATCTATAACAGGGAATTTTATCATAATAACAAGAAATATAACCTCTGTATTTGGGGTATAGATCACCATTCTGCCTTAAAATACCCTTTTTTACTATATGACGCAAATATTGGCATTATATTAATTAATTCAACCAGCAAACGATCGATTAGTGCTGCGTTGGAATTTCTCCCCTTAGTTTGGTGTAATAATGGAAAAGGCTTAATTCCAATACTATTCTGTGAAGTAAGACCAAATAATGAATCGCCTAATCCACAAATGACTAAATTCACTAGTTTAATAAATTCGCTCAACGAGGGATCTGAAACTGCGACTATTCTCTGGAAATTAGTACAATTTAACTCTTATGATCCTTCATTACTTTTATCAAGTATTGTTTCATTAATTCAATCGTATGAACAAAAAAGACTACAACGATCCATTTCAACCGATCATACGTCAATTATTAACATGTTAACTCAGTTCTATCAAGGTGTTGAGATAATAACTTGAAATGTCTCTAAAGGCCTCTAAACTTACAGATATAAATTTAAAAACATCAAAAATAAATAACAAGGAGAAGCATACATATGCAAAAAGGAAAGGAGAAGTAATGGGTTATCTACACTTTGTTGAGGATGTTCATTGGATATGGAGTAATTATCATGAATTCCAAAAGCTCTATCCTGATCAATTCGTAGCAATAAAACACCAAGAAGTAATTACTGCAGGAAGTAATCAGAATACTGTCATAAAAATCGCTAGACATCAATTAGAAAGTGTTGAATTTATCGTAGAATTTATCGAATCTGGTGAGTCCCTTGCCTTGTACTTTGATAGTTCCATTAAGACAAATTCCGGTACCTAAAAAACTAGAAGAAGACTATGAACTAATTTTTCCTTCCTATTCGATCTATTTACCCCGTTATATTACTAATGTGCAAATTATCGAACCATCGGGTGATTTTCCAATACTTAGGGCTATTATCGATACTGGTGCTTCCATTAGTTTACTCAATGTATCACAACTAGCAGCATTAGCTTCAGATACTCTTCCGTACACTCTAAAAGGGCTCAAACACGGTACAGAGTACCAAATCCCTACTCAACTATTTCCAGTGTCATTGTGCATCTTTGATGAGCAGAACAACAGAACTCCACCTTTACAAGTTATGGTAGCAGTTTCTGATCTACCGGGGTGCCCAAACATACTTGGGATGTTAGATCTTCTTGAGAAATTTAAAATTCACATCGATCCTGATTTAGCGATAATGTTTCTTACCCTCCAAGAGGATAATAACAATCATTAAGTTGATTCAATGAAACGCGACTGTGGCGATGCTACTTGGATTTTTCCGGTAAGGATACTAGTGAATCTCAAGATAAATGTCTTCGGGTTGAAGAATGGATTCCAGAAGACTTGCAAGAGGCTTTTCCTTTTGAGTACTTCAACCGTATGCAATCAAGAGTTCTTCCTACAATTTTACAATCAAATGAAGATATTCTCGTGACTGCTCCAACAGCATCAGGTAAAACTGTCATTGCAGAAGTAGCTATCGTTCATGAGATGAAAAAAGGGTTTGGAAAGACTGTTTTTATTGCTCCACTTCGGGCTTTAACGTATGAAAAATTAAGGGCATGGGAAACCCGCTTTCCCAATCTATACATTGAAGCACTAACCGGGGAAATCGCTGTTGATATTGAAAAACTTGAACAAGCTCATGTGATTGTCACTACACCGGAGAAGTGGGATTCAATTACTAGGAAATGGGAACGGTATCAATCGCTAATTTTCGATATAAATTGCGTGGTTATTGACGAAGTTCATCTTCTGGATGCTCCCGAACGAGGAAGTGCATTGGAATGTTTAGTGGCGCGATTACGACATCTTTTTCTTGGTAATAAAAAAGAAATCCGTTTCATTGCTCTTTCAGCAACATTACCCAATTATCATGAGGTTGCTGCATGGCTTGGTGTTCAAAACAAGAACATTTTCGTTTTTGACGAATCGTACAGACCAACAAAACTCGAAACGACTGTGATACCTCATGAAGAGGCGCTTGATTCGATATTTGAACAAGATTCTCGAATACGACTTGCAGGAGATCTTATAGAACCTCATTTACTCGATGGGGGTCAAGCACTGATTTTTGTATCTAGCAGGCATGGTACCCAACGAGGTGCAACAACACTTGTCTCCTACTGGGATCAAGAAGGAAAATTTGGTGACTTTGCGAGCACTAAAGCGAATAAGATTGCATATAAAGCTAAGGATAATAAATTAGGTGAGTTATTAGCTCTCTCTGTTGGCTTTCACCATGCAGGATTATCACGTGAGGATAGAGAGCTTGTTGAAGAAGGATTCCGATCAGGCACCATAAGAGTTCTATTCTCAACGAGTACTCTTGCTTGGGGTATTAATCTTCCCGCGCGCGTAGTAGTTATACGGGATTCTTCAGTTCGTGACCCGTTATTGGGAACGGTGGAAATAAGTCCATTAGACCTCTTACAAATGTTAGGTAGAGCTGGTCGTCCTCAGTATGATCCAGTTGGTTATGGTTACGTAATTGTACCTAGCTGGAAGCGCCAGATGTATGAAGATATCTTAAAGCAAGGTAGAACGATCGAATCACATCTACCAAAGGATCTAAAAGAACATTTGAATGCTGAAATTGTGTTAGGTACGATTAATTCTGCAAAAAGCGGATTGAAATGGATTAAATCTACATTCTATTATCATCGAACCAAACGACGTTTGGGAGAAGAATTATGTATTGAAAAGGCCAATCGGCTTGTAAAAACCAGTCTTTCCCAATTAATAGAGATGAAAATAATTGAGGGCTCTAATAAGTTACTGAATATAAAATCAACATCATTAGGGCAAATTGCATCTACATTTTACCTTAAAATAGAGGATGCAAGACGATTCGGTACAGAAATTCGCAAGAAAAATATTCGATCTGTGAAAGATGCAGTAAGGTTAATTGCTCAAACCGAGGAATTTCGTGGGGTAGTTGTACGTCGTTCAGATTCACCTTTCATTCTTCCATTTGATGAAATCTCACAATTATCCTCTAAAACCGAAAAAAAGATAGCTTTTATACTTTGGACTCTTATCAAAGGCCAAAATGTCCCGAAACGGATGATATCTGAAACCCTTGCAATTCGAGAAACAACTCTACGCCTTTTCGCTGCCTTGGCGGAGATTGCTTCGTTATATACAGCATCATGTTATCGACAACTGTTAACCGCTCAACAAGCGTTAAAAAACCAAATTTCATTTGATCTTGTTGGGTTACTTGCGAAAGGACTTTCATTAAAAACTGCGCGTCGTTTGAGTCACTCGGGGTATGGAACATTCCAAGCATTACAACAGTTAGATTTTGAATTAATTCAAGCGGAACTTTCTAAGCAAGAAGCAGATTTGCTAAGAATGTTAATACAAAAGAAAGCTATCACGATCGAATGGAAAGGAGCTCCAGATACACTCACATTAGGAACTAAATCGGATTTTGCATTAGAAGTTAAGAATGAAGGTGCAATAAAGGCTGACCTAACATTTTCTTTATCTTTAAATGAAATTCACCTGTTTGAGGATCAAATTACTCTCCATACCGATGAAGTTTGGTCATTTCCTCTCACTGTGAATGCAAACAGTCCAGGAAATGTCACATATTCTATCTCACTCAAAAAAAAGAAAGATAAAGAAACCATCTCTTCCCAACATACAATTCTTATTCAAAGTGAATAGAAAATTGGTTGAAGGCTATCTAAATATGAACGAGGTTTGGTCCTTCCCCTCACTGTAAATGTAAAATGTCTAGGAGAAACCATAGTTTCAGGTGCTATTAGGTAAAGTAATTTTGAGACTATTTTTGATTAATTGATCTTATAGCTCTTCTTATGTAATCCTGTAAGTCTGCTTCTCTTAAACGCTCAGCTATTGCTGATCCCTCCTGCGATAAGTACTCCCATTTTTGTAGATTATCTAATAAGTTTGCTTGTTCTTTTTTAATTCTTACAGCGAGTTTATCAAGCCCTTTCTCATCTACAACTATGGAAGCCTGATCGAGTAGCAATTCTGCTTTAGTCATATTATCACTTAAAATCGCAAATCTCACCTGTAAGATAAGAGTTTCAACCAGAATTGAATGCGATTTATAATCTTGAGCAATCATATAGATTTTGTCTAATAGCTCCTCTATTTCTTCCAAAACTTCTCGTTCCCCATAAGTTCGCCATTCATCCAATAAGAGTTCACTAAGACTGAGCATAGCGATGATAGTTAATTCATGATCCACAATCTTATCGGATACTACTTGCTGCAAGATTTTTTGGGCATCAATTTTGTATATAGCTCTAGGATGGCTTTTCAAGATGAATGCTTTAGCCAATCTCTTACGTAAACCTATCCCCCCTTCTTCTTCATTTATTAGATCGATTTGCTGCAAGAAGGTTTCAGCTTGGTTTTTCTTATTAAGATCTAAAGTGATCAAAATTAATCGAAATAGGGAACAAGCTATACCATATTCATTCTGTAATTCTTTAAAAATCCTTAATCCTTTATTAAAGTAGTCTAAAGCTCGTTCCCGTTCATCTTTACTGTTATGGACTTTTGCTATATTATAATATGCCCAAGCAATTCCAATTTCGTCCCCAGACTCTTGAGCGAAGGCTAAACCCTTCTGTAAATGTTTAAACGACTTATCTAACTCTCCTCTTAAAAAATGTGCAACGCCAGAATTGATATGAGCAGCTGAAGCACATAATTTATACTCTAATTTCTCACCGATGGACACGCTTTCTTGTAAGCTTTTAAGAGATAGATCTAATTCACCACTCAGAGCATATGCATACCCGATATAAGTTAGACTTAAAGATACAGTTTCTTTAACTCCAAGCTCTTTACTTATTACTAAAAGATTTTGTAATAGATTAAATGCTTTATCTAACTCTCCTGAATAAGAATAATCTCTTCCAATTGCAACAAGGGCATATATGATATTTAATTTATTTTCTGATTGACTAAGCTG